>NZ_JBIWPP010000007.1:0-18398 GCF_044768335.1 Streptomyces sp. NPDC101151
CTGCTGAACTGCTGGACCGGCACCTGCACCACCTGCCACCAACCCCTGCCCAGCAGACCCACACCAAGATCAAGACAGACCTAACGGAGTCCTACTAGTCGCTCCCGCGGCAGTGCTTCGGCGGCCTGCACACAGCGAGTCATCGCTAGAAGGAACCTGCGTACGCGTCACGCCGAATGCCACGCCGCCAATGCCGATGAGCCGCGTCAGTCTCGCTGCGAACGGCATCAAGGGCAGCCCTGTAAGTCGACTCCGCCTGAGCAATGCCGACACGGCAAGTCTCTTCAGCCGCTCGCAGAGCGCCACGCATCTGCCAGCGGCCCACCACGACAGCGGCCGGGACTCCGAGCGCTGCTACACCCGCAGCTGAGACGGCACCGATCCCCTCCAAGTCCATCCCTGGAGCATGCCGTAGCTGGCGGCACTCCGCCTACGCCTGTTCCTTGCGTGCACGAGTCTGGCCGGGGCAGGCGGCCAATCAGCCGCAACTGACCACCGGTGGGCGCGACCTGCCGCCGCCCTCATCGATCATTGCCCTGATCTACCGGTGCGCTCATCCAGCTTGCTGAACTGCGTGGATGGCTTGACCCGCGGTGAGCGCAGTGGCGGCCTCTGGCACCGAACGAGCCGCACAGGTTAGTAGGTGGTCTTCATGGCCATTCGGGCCGACTAGTCTTCCGGCGCACAGCGGACAACGTTTGGCTTCGTCGGGAATGTAGGACGCTGCCCGTTCGGCAGCCCGTAACACGGCGCCTCGATCGATGCCTCGGACCGGCGTGCTTGGGGCCAGGACGGCGGCGACAGCAGTCGGTACCTGTCCATGCGCTTCGGCCAGCGCGAGCACGCTACACACTGGCACCAACTGCAGACAGCAGCTTTCCTCGTGGAGCATAAACGCCAGATCGGTAAGTTGCCTTCGTCCTGCCGACATATAGTCGGCGCGGACAGCCGCCCCACATTGCACGCAGTTTGCGAGATCTGTTCGAGATCCGGCAGAGGGCGGTCTCCTGGGCCTCAGAACGTGGGCAAAGTGCAAGATGCAGTCCAGTACGTGTCCGGCGCTGTTGTCCAGCAGCACTAACGACAAGCCTTCAGCCACGCACTGTCGGCCATGCTTGGAACCTCTGTCGACCAAGCGGCGATCACACAGCGGGCAGCGAAGCTCACGGTATACATATCCCCGACTGCCGGTGCTGATGGCATTCCTCAAGAGTCCTCCCAGCGAAGTCGGCGACCTCGAGCAGTAGGGTCACGGGTTTCGCGCAGAAGGTGAGCTGTTCGCCGGGATCGGCGGCAAGCGGAGGGGAGCGGCCGTCCAGCATTGCTACTTACCGCGGTCGTCGCTGCTGTTGCCGTCGCTGCGGCTCGTGGCGCGACGGCCGACGTTCACCCGCAGGGTCCAGGGCGGTGATCACTCTCACCGCCCGTCGGTTGGCAGCCTCAAGTTCCCAGTCCGGCGGCGCGGGCCATGGCGATGAGTTCTTTGCGATCCGAGGCCGACAGTTTCTCTCTGGCCTGCAGGATCCTGTTCGCCACCGTCTTCTTCGCGATGCCCAGAACGGTGGCGATCTCCTGGTTTGACGGTTCGTCCGGACTTGCAACGAGGTTCACCACCTCGCGCTCCGCAGGAGTGAGGAGGGGAAGCGCCGACTCGCGGTGCGCGGTATAGGCGGTGCTGAACAGCCGACGTAAGCGCTCGTTGTCGGAGGTGAAGACCGACGCGCCGGACGCGACGACGAGGATGATGAGGGCAAGCCGGTCCTCGTCTCTGTCGGCCTTGCGCAGGTATCCGCAAGCTCCGGCACGCATGGCGGACACGACCAGCGGGTCACCGTCCCACTCGGAATGAACGAGCACCTTAGTTGTCGGCTGTGTCCGCATGATCTGCCGGGTGGCGGTGATACCCGCAGTCTCCGTGATCGGCCCGGTGCCCGCTTCCGGCATTCTCACGTCCATGACCACAACGTCGGGGTGGAACTCCTGACATCGCTGGACCGCTTCCTGGCCGTTGCACGCGACAGCGACCACGTGGATACGCGGATGGGCATCCAGGAGCATCCGCAAGGCGAAGCGTGCGAAGGGCTGGTCGTCGGCGACGACAACGCGTACGGCCCGCTCGTCGGCGCCGTTCTGGTCGGATGCCATCTCAGACTCCCTCGGACGGGGCGGTCTTCACCGTGATACCCGGCAGCACGCGAGGCAGGCGGGTGACGACCTGTGTTCCGCCCTGTCCCATCGTCCGCACCTGGCAGTCACCGCCGACCTCTGCGGCGCGCTCCCTCATGGATCCCAGCCCGACACCGGGGCGCAGCGGCTCGGGCAGCCCCCGGCCGTTGTCCGCGATGGTCATGGTCAGAGTCTCGCTGTCCGCCTCCAGCCGTACGCTGCAGTGATCACCCTTGGCGTGGCGCAGAGCATTGGTGAGAGCCTCCACCATGATCCAGTACAGTGCCTCCTCCGAAGCGGCGAGCATTTCAGGAAGTTCGTCAGGCAGTTCCACGTCGACGGGCAGCGGGAACCGTTCGAGGTAGGCCCGTACGGCACCGATGAGGCCGACCTCGTCGACAGGCGAACGCAGTCCCTGTGAGATCCGACGGACCGTCTCGACCCCTTCGTGCGTACGGCTGAGCCCGGCAGCCAGCAGGGCATCGGTCTTCTCCGGGTCGGCCGGCAGCCATTTGCGGGCCGCCTGCAGACCCCACACCACCTCGCTCAGAACCGAGTTGACGCTGTCGTGTAGCTCCCGTCCGAGCCTGCGGCGCTCCTCCGCCCGGGCTGCGGTCAACTGCCGCCCGGCTCGCAGCAGGTTCAACGTGAGCCGCACCCCGGCAGCCGCCTGGGCGGTGTGACGGGACACGTCTGCCAGCAGTCGCAAGTCCGCCGCAGAGAAGGATTCGCCCGGTGAGCGTGCTCCGAGCAACAGAGCGCCGACCTCCTCGTTGTGGTGGATGAGCGCGAGCCTCAAGACGTCCGGCACGGGCGCCCCGAAGCGGGCCGTCAGTGGCGACGAGCCGTCGGTGTGCGCACCGTACAGTTCGACGGCGACGTACGGCAGTCGCAATGTCTCCCCAACCGTGGCCGTCACTTGGGGAAGCACCTGTTGGGGATCGGTTGCCGCCGACAGTCGTCGGCCGAGTGCTACAAGCACCGCGTACGGGTCGTCACGCAGGCCATAGACCAGTCGGCTCACGGCACGCTGCAGGATGCCGTGCACTGGGTGCATGAGCGCCGCCACAACTGCGGTGGCCAGCAGCGAGACCGTCGGGGAGAAAGAGCTCTGCATCACCAGTTCGAAGAACGCCGCCGCCGCCGTGTACAGGCCGACGAGAACACCCGTCAGCACCCCATACAGCAGGGCACGGCTCAGGAGCCAGTCGATGTCGAACAGCCGGTAGCGGACGATCGCGATCATTACCCCGGTGCTGAAGACCACCGTGGTCGCACTCATGAGCAGTGATTCGACCACGCCTGAGCACGGGATGCTCAGGACCACGAGCCCCACGCTCGCGACCACGGCGAGCACCACCCACTTCAACCGCTGACGCCCGACGCAGTCACCGATCCAGAAGCGGTGTACCAGCGAGACAACCGCGAGCAGGAACGGCAGGAGGTTGAAGACAATGGCGGCTTGATTGATGACCTCGCGCAAGAACGCGAGCGCCGGCACACCAACCGGGTTGTCCAACGACGGGAAGTAGTCGTACCCCATCGGCCCGGGCAGGAACGCTCCCAACAGCAGGTTGAACACCACGGCACCCCCCGTGTACCAGGCGGCCCACCGCCAACGCGGGGACGGGAGACGGCCGTCGGGAAAACAACAGGAGGAGGAAGAAGACGGGGAAGATGAAGAACACGAACGCCCAGCTCGACACCCACGCAGCCATCACACCCCCCGGTGCGCCACGGCTGATCGCGTAAGCACCGTAGGCATGTGCCAGGTTGTCGAGCGACATCCCCGCCGACGCCAGCAGCAACAGCCAGCCCGCGGGGTTGCGCGGACGCCGCACCGCCAACACCAACCCCGGCGCGGCAAACAGCAGGACCGGCACCGGCTCGATGAGGGCCAGAGTCCAAGGGTGCCAGTCCGGGCGTGGCGCCGAACGGCTCAAAGTCACGTAGGCGATCGTCATGCCGGACAGCACACTGAGCACGGCACCTGCCGCCCATGCGAGCGCCGTCGTCCACCGCCGGTTCGCTTCGTTGGCCAACCCGCGTGTTTCATGACGATGCAGAGTCGTCGATGTCTTCCCGCTCATGTCCACCCCTCCCCAGGTGAATACGTTGAGTAGAAGAACAATCGACCGACAGTGATCTCGGGGGCAAGGGAACCGAGTCCCTGGCATCAGGGAACGGTGGTAGAGCCAGTCCCTTCGCAGCCGCCGTGCGGCCATGACCGTAGCCATGAACCACAGGCGAAACCTGCACTCCCCGGAGTCAGTGATGGCATTCTGGAGTAGAAAGAAGCACGTAGGAGCCATGGACCACGGATTCAGCTGCTCTCCTGAAGCGGGTGTCGCGGGTTCGAATCCTGCCGGGGGCACAACGCCTGACCAGGCACGATGCACCAGAAAGTCCCTCGGAAGTGATCTCCGCGGGAAGGCTGCTCCCCCAGTTTCGTCCTCCGCCTTCACGCAGTCGGCGCAGCGGTTGGGAGCCTCCGGCCCCGAGATCTGGGGCTGGCACAGCCGCACCCTCAGCAGCCGCGTCGTCCACGAAGGTCTTCGGCAGTGCGTAGGCACCCCGGACTGATCGAAGTTCCGCTTGCCCTCCTCGGCAAGGCCGATGCGCCGCTACTGATACTTCGTCACCGAATGCCTGATCTACTTGTAGAAAACATGACTCGCTCACCCTCAGCACCCGGCGGGCCACGCGGTGCGGGACGCCGCGCCAGGCCGTCCGGTTACCGACCCTCCCCTGCCTACTGCGACGGTGGAGAAGGCGGTGTCGATGCGATGGGTACCGCCGCGGTGCGCTGGAGGGCGTGGAGGTACCGGGGCGACGACTGTGCGAGCAGCTGGACCTTCAGGACTTCGAGGACGTCTGCGAGGTGGCGGCGTCCTCTCGGCCGTTGTATCGGGCTCGCCGAGCCGTCCCCTGCCACGCTCTCCGAGGCGGGCCACCAGGTCAGTGGTGCCGCTGGCCTGTTCCGGTCTCCTGGTGACGAGTCCACCCCGCCGGTTCCTCACTCGGCGTGGGCTCGCTGGTCGGATGCCGGCCGACCGGGAGGGGGCGTGAGCGCCATCAGCGTCCCGGACGGATGGCAGACAGTACGCTGAACCCAGCGGGATCGGGCCCGCAGGACAGCGTCCGGGAGGTGCTTCATGACGGCCGAGATGGTGGCCCCGGCGTGGATGCATGAGCAGATCACGGCGCAGGAGTACGAGTCCTGGTCCGAGGAGCAGTGCGCCGGTATCGAGATCGTGGACGGAATGGTCGTCGTGAGTCCGAGTGCGTCCAAGCGGCACAACCGGCTGGCCCGGATTCTGGCGAACGCCCTGGATGCCGCAGCGGGCACGGAGTGGAATGCCGATACGGACTTCGACGTCCGGCTTCAGGACCTCCCGCTCACCAATCGCCGCCCGGACGTCGTCGTGTACCGCGCAGACACGATCGACATCACCCCCACCCGCCCTGAGCACGTGCTGCTGGTCGCGGAGGTGGTGTCGCCGGGCTCGGAGACCACCGACCGGATCGTGAAGGTCGACCAGTACGCCAAGGCAGGCATCGGTTTCTACTGGCGGATCGAGCAGGCCGCGACAGGCGTTCCTCTCGTGTACACATACCTTCTCGATCCCGCAACGAAGACCTACCGGGACGGAGACGTGTTCACCGGCGTCCTCAAGGTAGCGGCCCCCTTCCCGGTGGAGATCGACCTCGGCCAGGTCTGACCACGCGCTGCTCAGAGTCGGCAGCGCGTGAGACTTCCTCTACGTACCGGCCGGCAGGCTCCACGCCTTCCAGAACGACAGTGACGACCCGGTGTCCCTGCTGCTGCTCTTCACACCAGGAGCTCCCGGGGAGGAGTACTTCGAGAAGGTGGCGGAGTACTCACAGCGCAGCCGCGAAGAGTTGAAAGCCTTCCGGGTCAGGCACGATCAGTACAACACCGACATGCTCGACGACTAGGGCGCGTATCGAGTCGCGATCATCCGGTCCGGGTGGCGTCTTTGAGCCAGATCATCGAGGCGCGCACGTGGAGGCGGGCGAGGTGGCTGTCCGGGGTCTTGTCGTACCGGGTGGCGCTCACGGACCAGGCGAGGCGGTCCTCGGGCAGCCAGTCGCGCAGGTCAGGTGGTTGCTGGGTCGCGGCAGCGGTTGGTCTCGGTCGCATGAGAGGAAGTTCTGCGGCATGCCCCGATGGTCCAAAACGGCCCGGACGGCAGAGGTTTGCGCGACAGCCCCCTTGAGAATCAGGCGCCAGAGTTGTCGACGAACCCCACGATATCGAGGTATTCGATTTTGGGCGGGACGCCATAAATCCCCGCCACCTTGTCGACGAGCTCCTCCGTGAAGAAGGCACGGGCTTTGTCCTCGTCATCCCACACGTAGAAGTTCCTTGCCTGAACGCCGTCTTCGTCGAGCATGAAGCTCTTGAAGCGAAGGCCAGCCATGCCTTCGAACAGTCCTCGGGATTCCCCGGCAATCTTTGCGAGAGTTGAACGATCGAACTTGTCGGTCTGCGTGAAAGTCACGAGCACGCCGATCATCGGACTTCCTATCGATTGGGTGAGCAACGGTCGATCGAGTGATGCTAGAGGCGGATCTTAGTGCACGCGGCCGGAAATTCTGGTCGTTAGGCCGCGAGTCGGACGTGCGGCTCGCGGTCGGCGATGCGGACCAGGGGCACATCGGTCTTTGCGCGCATGAACGCCCATCGAAAGGATGGGTGATTTGGCGCATAATTCCAACCAATACTTGCGGCCGTGCCTACTGGGTACATATTGAGTCGTGATCAATCTGTGGGATTTATCCTCACGGTACTCACCGGGAAGCACCGGGGCCTGACGGCCATGCGGAGCGCGCCTCGCCCGCCGACTGGTGTCGTACGGCTCGACGCGTGGGGCCGACCTCACACGTCCGCTGACGGGGCGATGCTTTGTCGCCCCCAAGAGGTGCGCGGTGCTCACCGCTTCGTCGACCGCAGCTGACCTCAGCGGACTCCCCAGCCCCTCGTTTCCAAGGGTTCGTGGAAGCCCTATGGGAACGTCATGGGAACGGAAGGCCGAGTAAAGGCGGGGAACGATCAGGCAAGGGCGGAAGGCTGCACCCCGCTGACCAGTAGGAACGGTGAAGCCGGGGAGAGATCATCACAGACAGGGGACGTCATAAGCCCTCTCCTAAAGCGGGTGTCGCAGGTTCGAATCCTGCCGGGGGCACAGAGAAACACCTGGTCAAAGGTCACATGGACCCTCCGTGGAAGCCACGGAGGGTCCTTTGTGTGCTCCCTGGGAACATCCTGGGAACGGGATGATGGGGATTTAAGGCAACTTAAGACCGACTCATGCGGTGCGGGAATTTTGTGGAGTTTTACTCCATCGCATGAGGCGCCATTACCCCCGGCGGGCTGCTTTCTGGGTGATGCGGGGCGTGCCGTACACGGCCGAAGGGTGATTCGCGCGTCGCCGTCGCGTCGCGCGGGTGAGCCATGCAGCCGGGCATGACGACCATGAGGCGGATGCTGTTGCCCAGTCGACCGAAGGCGACAAGCTCGGCTGTCGAGGAGCGCCCCCACCGCCGACGCATTACCTGCGCATACATTCAATATGACCTTTCCTTGACCAGTCTCGCCTAGGGTCAGAAGCTGCAGCTGCGAACCGGGGGAGACGACAGCGATGGGCGACGGCAAAGTCCCCGGCAAGGTGCTCGACATCAAGACCGCCGACATCAAGGCGGCGGCACCGGCCTTCCATCAGGGGGCCATCGATCTGAGCAAGGCACTGACCACCCTCATCCAGACCTTGGATGGCCTGGGCGAGCCCTGGGGCCACGACGAGCAGGGCGACAAGTTCGGCGACGCCTACAAGCCGCAGCAGAAGAAGATCGAGAGCGCCGCGGGCATCCTGGTGCTCGGGCTGACGAGCATTCACGAGGCCATGGTCGACCTGTCCGACGGAACCGTGGACAACGACCAGCTCATCGCCGGCATGTTCACTGAAGTGAAAACCGACAAGCAGAGCGACGGTGCCGGTGAGCGTTGAGGACAAAGCCCGCCACATCCTTCTCAAGCTGGGCATGTGGTGGCCCGAGGCCGACTCCGGCAAGCTCCGGGAGGCTGCGAAGGCCTGGCGCACGTTCGCCGGGGCCGTCGACGACGTCCGCTCTCCCGTGCACCGCAGCGCGTCTTCGATCATCCACCACAACACCGGTGAGTCGATCGAGGCGTTCGACAAGTTCTGGGGCCGCTATGCAAAGGACCAGGACGGCGGCTGGCTCAGTGACCTCGCGAAGTCCTCGCGGGAGATGGCCAAGGCGCTCGATAAGTTCGCCGACGCCATCGACGACGCCATCAACAAGCTCTGGACGCAGATCGGTATCGACGCGGCCGTGATCGCGGGCGGTGTGGCGCTGGCCTTCTTCACCGCGGGCCTCGCCTCCGGGGCGGCCGTCGCGGCGGCGGACGCGGTCATCGAGTTCGGCGCCACCATGGGCGTCGCGGTCACCACGACGGTGGCCGAGATCGCCGCCGGCACCCTCGTCGCCGCCGCGTTCGGCGGCGTCGAGTCGGTCGCCGTCGACCTCGCCATCGCCCAGCCGCTGAGGATGGCGACCGGTCTGCAGCACGGCTTCAGCCTGGACGAGGTCAACCAGGCCGCCAAGGACGGCATGATCTTCGGCGGCGCGCTGGGCGCCGGCGGCGGCCTGCTGAAGGCGAGCATGGAGGGCGGGCTGAGCGACACGACCCCGCTTCTGCTGCGCCCGCCGTCGCTTCGCCCGGACCTGGTCGATCTGGGCCCGGCGGCCCGCAACGCCGAGCGCACCCCGTGCGTGGGCGAGCCGATCGACGTGGCGACCGGCGCCATGCTGATGACGCAGACGGATCTGACCCTGCCGGCCGCTCTCCGCTTCGAGTTCACGCGCACGCACCTGTCGTCCTACCGGGGTGGCGTCTGTTTCGGCCCGACCTGGATATCCACACTCGACGAGTGCCTCCAGATCGACGGCGAGGGCGTCGTCTTCGCCGCGGCGGACGGCATGCGCCTGGTGTATCCGGTGCCGGAACCGGGTGTTGCGACCATGCCGGTGAAGGGCCCCCGGTGGCCCCTGGAGTGGGACGGCGAGCCGGACAGCGCGATGACGGTCACGGACCCGGCGACGGGCGTGGTTCGCACCTTCGCCGCGCCCGTTCCCTCACCCTCCTTCGGCGTGTTCCACCTGGCCCTCGACTCCTGGACGGACCGCAACGGCAACCGCATCGACGTCGAACGCGACGACGAGGGCATCCCGTTCGGCATCCGCCACTCGGGCGGCTACTACGTCGCCGTCGACACCGAGGGCCCGCGCATCACGGCGCTGCGCCTGCTGGACGAGCCACCGTCCCGCTACCGCCCCGGCACCGCGGCCGACGAGGGCACGGTCGTCATGCGCTACGCCTACGACCCGTCCGGCAACCTCACCGAGGTCATCAACTCCAGCGGCGAGCCTCTGCGCTGCACGTACGACACCGAGGGCCGCGTCACCCGCTGGACCGACCGCAACGGCACCTGGTTCGGCTACGTCTACGACGAACGCGGCCGGGTGGTGCGCACCGAGGGCGTTGACGGCATCCTCTCCGGCACCCTGACCTACGACGACACGGCCCGCACGACGACGTACACGGACTCGCAGGGCCATGCCTCGGTCCACCGGTACAACGCCGAGGGGCTGGTGGTGGAGGAGACGGATCCGCTGGGGCATGTCACGCGCACGGAGTGGGACGCGTACGGCGACGAGCCACTGACGGTCACCGACGCCCTGGGTCGCATCACCCGATACGCCTACAACGACGCAGGCAACGTCATCGAACTCACCCTGCCCGACGGCTCGGTGGCCCAGGCTGCATACAACGCGCTCGGCCTGCCGACGGAGGTCGTCGAGCCGGGCGGGGCGGTCTGGCGGCACACGTACGACGAGCGGGGCAACCTGCTGACGACGGTCGATCCGCTCGGCGCCGAGACACGGTACGCGTACAACGATGCGGGCCGTCCGACGGCGATCACGAACGCCCTCGGCCATACCCGCGCGGTGGCGTACGACGCGGCGGGCCTGCCCCTCGCCCTGACGGACGAGCTGGGCCACACGACCACAATCCGCCGCGACCCCTTCGGCCGAGTCATCGAGGTGAAGGACCCTCTCGGCCACGCCACCCGCCTGGGCTGGACGACGGAGGGCAAGCCGTCCTGGCGCGAGCAGCCCGACGGCACGCGTGAGTCGTGGACCTGGGACGCCCAGGGCAACCTGCTCACCCATACAGACCCCGCCGGGAACACCACCCACCATGCGGTGAGCCATTTCGGTGTGCCGGCCACCCGCACAGACCCCGACGGGGCGCAGTACAAATTCGTCTACGACACCGAGCTGCGGCTGACGGCCGTCACCAACCCGCAGAGCCTGGCCTGGTCGTACACCTACGACGAAGCGGGCCGGCTGACCGCGGAGACGGACTTCAACGGCCGCACCCTCACGTACACGCACAGTGCCGACGGGCGGCTGGCTGCCCGCACCAACGGCGCCGGAGAGACGCTGCGCTTCGCGAGGGACCCGCTCGGACGGGTCGTGGAGCAGCACTCGGACGCCGGTGATGTCACGACGTTCGTCTACGGCCCCGACGGCGGGCTGTACCGTGCGGCCAACGCGGACGCCGAGGTCGTGCTGGAGCGAGACATGCTCGGCCGGACGCTCTCAGAGGCCGTGAACGGCCTCACGACCACCCATGTCCACGATGCCGTCGGTCGCCGTACCCGACGGGTGACACCTTCAGGGCTGGTCTCCGAGTGGACGTACGACCCGGCAGGACAACCGCTCACTCTGCGGTCGTCCGCGGGTTCGCTGGATTTCGCCCACGACGCCGCGGGCCGCGAGACACAGCGCAACCTCGGTAGAGAGGCGACGCTGGCCCAGACGTGGAACGCCACGGGTCTCCTGACCGCGCAGACCCTGACCGCTGCCGTCCCGGATCGCCTCCTCCAGCACCGGACGTACGCCCACCGAGCAGACGGCTACCTCACCGAGATCCGGGAGCTGACGTCTGGCACCCGCCGCTTCGATCTGGACGGCATGGGCCGCGTCACCGGAACGCGTGCCCACGGCTGGAGCGAGACCTACGCGTACGACCCGGCGGGCAACCTGGTGCACGCCACATCACCCGCCCATGAGGCTCTCGGCGAGCGCCAGTTCGACGGCACGCTCGTCCGCTCGGCCGGCCGCACCTCTTATGAGCATGACGCCGAAGGCCGCCTCGTCCGCAAGACCCGCAAGCTGCTGAACGGCCAGACCCGCACCTGGACCTACACCTGGAACGCCGAGGACCGCCTCACGGGGGCGACCGCCCCGGACGGCAGCAGGTGGCGGTACGCATACGACCCGCTCGGCCGCCGCGTCTCCAAGCACCGCGTGGCCGACGACGGTTCCGCGGCCGACCGTACGGACTTCGTCTGGGACGACCTCTGTCTGGCCGAGCAGACCGCGCCGGACGGCCGGGTCACCACCTGGGACCATGCGCCGGACGGTCCCCGCCCGATCGCCCAGACGGACCACAGGCCGGCCGCGCCGGCCGCCAACACGTCGTTCCTCGCGCAGCTGGCACAGGAGTCGGATCCCGGACACGACGCCCGGTTCCACGCCGTCGTCACCGACTCGATCGGCACGCCCACGGAACTGGTCGCCTCGACCGGGGAACTGGTCTGGCAGCGCCGTACCAGCCTGTGGGGTACCCAGATCCCGGCCCCGGAACAGGACGCGTCGCCGGTCGATTGCCCGCTGCGTTTCCCGGGCCAGTACGCGGATGCCGAGACCGGCCTGCACTACAACGTGTACCGGTACTACGACCCCGAGACGGCGCGGTACATCAGCGCGGACCCGCTGGGGCTGCTCCCGGCACCCGATCACCACGCCTACGTGCCGAACCCGCTGGGCTGGAGCGACCACCTCGGCCTCGCCGGGAAGGGCCCGAAGGGGCCCTCGAACCCGCTGAACTTCGGGAATGGGTACACAGGCCGGAGCGACCCCTTCCCTGTGAGCAACAAGGGAATGGACGTGGAAATCCACGTCTACGACAAGTCCATGCGCGAAGTCGGGCTGTTCAACAGCCAGGGATGGTTCAATAAGCATGGCATCAAAGCCTCGGAAGTCGAGGTCCCGCCCAGCGTGGAGAACGCCATCAAGGGGCGGATGATCTACGAACTGCGGAAAGTCGGCCGCATCGGCCCCAAGGGGACCGAGGACATCACCGGAGACAAATGGAGGCGACCGCCTCTCGCCGCGAAAGGTTGCAAATGAAGTACGTCACGACCGTCTGGGACGACGGCGGGTTCTTCGTGGATCCGAGGGCTTATCTGGCCGAACTCCCCAAGCTCCGCGACCAATTGCCGGCTGGGGCCTGGGCCTTCGCGTCCGATCCGGCGCATTACGCTTTGGGGCACGGCAACAGTCACTGTGTCAAGGATCTGGAGTTGTCCGGTATTCAGGTGGCCACCGACAAAAGCGGGGGGCTGACTCTGGAATTCGCTCCCAATCAGTGGAAACACGACTCCGGGCTGCGCATCAGCTATTCAGGCGTGACGCACTTCTCCATCGACTATGAGCACGCCATCGACTGGATGCTGGTCGACACCGTGCTCCTCGACGAGATCCTCCCGGACGAGGACGGCGGCTGCGTGCACGAGATCGCGCTCACCGACGCGTCGATCACCGTCCGCTGTGCGGACCTGCAAGCCATATGGGGAGACGCGAGCTGAGCCCGGCAGCCTTCGACCGACACGGGCGACCAGGACGTGCTGGAAGGGGCACTCGAGCCGCTCCACACCGACATGTGCGTGGTCTATGGCCTCGCCGACGAGGACACCGTCGAGATTGCCGAGGCACCGGCGCGAATCCGCATCACCCTGGACGGTACTCACCGGGAAGCACCGGGGCCTGACGGCCATGCGGAGCGCGCCTCGCCCGCCGACTGGTGTCGTACGGCTGGGCGCGTGGGGTCGACCTCACACGTCCGCTGACGGGGCGATGCTTTGTCGCCCCCAAGAGGTGCGCGGTGCTCACCGCTTCGTCGACCGCAGCTGACCTCAGCGGACTCCCCAGCCCCTCGTTTCCAAGGGTTCGTGGAAGCCCTATGGGAACGTCATGGGAACGGAAGGCCGAGTAAAGGCGGGGAACGATCAGGCAAGGGCGGAAGGCTGCACCGCGCTGACCAGTAGGAACGGTGAAGCCGGGGAGAGATCATCACAGACAGGGGACGTCATAGGCCCTCTCCTAAAGCGAGTGTCGCAGGTTCGAATCCTGCCGGGGGCACCAGTTCAGAAGGGGTCCGCCTCCCAATTTCGGGAGACGGACCCCTTCTGACATCCAGATCTGACATCAACGGCGGCGGTCACTGACGACCGGGACGCCTCCGCAGCAGCCGATCTCCACACGGCCAGCGGCAGCGAGCACGGCAGCTTCCACCTGGCCGTAGCCGTCTCGGCGCAGGTGATCGCGGTATCAGTGACGGACGACGGAGCCACGGGCACGGCCCCCAAGGCCGAGCACCAGGACCAGGACGCAGAACACGGCCGAGGACTCGGCATGGTCAGCGCACTCGCTCACCGCGTCGTCGTACGCCAGAGCCAGGCCGGCCACACGGTCACCGCGGAGCTCTTCACCGACGGACACCCGAGCGGGACCCCGTGCCGAGGACAACGGGAGCTCCCGGCTTCTGGTGCGAGTGCTGGACCCGAAACCTGGACGACGGCCAGCCCCAGACACTCTTCGGCTCCTACGACGCCAGCACCGAGGTCGAGGCGAACAACTGGGTCTCCACGATCCTGCGGACCATCTCCCCGGCCCTCGACACGGACACCTCAGAAGCTGCGTGGGAGCGGCTCTACGACCACCGCGTCAACACCCGCCGAGCCCTCATACGTCGCGTGCCCTGGACGGTATCGGTCACCCACGCCCGCGCGGTCATCACCTGGACAGTGAGCCCGGTGACCTACCTGCCGCTCGCGCACCGCCAGAGCTTCGAACTCCCCCTGTGCGCGTACGCCTTCAAGTCACACACGCCCCGAACGACGGTGTCTAGTCCCAGGTGATGGCTGACGTTCTGATCCCAGGTGATGGTTGACGGTGGGCCTACACAACGGAGACTTCACGGGGCTTGTTCGCTTTCACGTTGCGGACCGGGACGTCGGTGGTGCGCCGGATGACCCAGACCTGGCTGTCCAGCTCGACGGTGATCGTCGTGTCCGACACGTGCACGGTCACGGTCTGGCCTGCGTATGGGCGGCCGAGGGAGACGACCTGCCGGCAGACCATGACCGTGCCCACCGCGCTGATCCGCCGCTGCACCCGCACGGGCCCGACGCCCGGACGCGGCGGAGGGCCGGCCGGACGCAGGCCCCGCAGTCGGCGGACTTCCTCGCTGGTCAGCGGGTTGGGCCGCACCCGCAGCAGTTCCCGCGAGGACGGATCGAAGAACGACAGCGTCTCGTCGATGCGGATGCCCACTCGTCGGCCACCCAGGATCTCCGCCGCCAGCACCTGGTGCCCGCCCAGGCCCACCAGCCCGCTGTTGTTCACGACCCGGTCCACCTCGAACGCGGACGCATCACCGGCCGGCAGCGGAGACAGGCCGGCCGGCCGGCCGCGTTCCCGAACTGTGGGCGAGGCAGTCACACCCACGAGTGGACGAACTGGACTCGGCGACCACGGCCACGCGACACTTCGACAACAGGGCCTCTTGATTCTCGCTGGACTCGACATCCGCGAGCTACCAAGCGGCCCTTCCTCCATGCACCCTCACCGGACAACTCACTCGAACCAGGCCACCGTTCGCAGCCGTCCGACCGCGTGAGCGGATAGAGAACAGCCAGTTAGGCAGCCACTTTGGGGGGAGCCTCGAAGATCATGGCCCCAACGTCATGCTTCGGCCGCGCTTTGGAAGCAACGCCCCCTGGTCACTTGTCTCCGCAATCTCAGTACGCCGGGGGGAGACGTGCGCAATTCACTTCGCGGGGCGACCGCACGGCCACCCCGTACGCAATTTAACTGCAGGTTCATTTCTTTCGAAACGGACCACCCTCCCAAGATGCGACAGAATCGCAGCGGTGCGATTCTGGTGTACGAGCGATGCATCATAGTGTCTCGCCGGTAGTGCGGCATCCGCCAGTCGAGTCAACCCCCGGTTTCCGCGAGGTTCGAAGATGAAGCTTGGACACGCCGTAGCGGCTGGAGTTCTACTTGCCCCCATCCTGGTCGTGGGCGCGACGGAGCCCTCTGTGGCCGCTAATACGCACACCGTAATTTTCGTTGGCTACGTAGGGGCGTTTGACCACGGAATCATAGAGAGGAGTAAAGCGTTTAATAATTTCAACCAAAGAATCAATCTCACCCACGATGCCCCAAAGCAGACATTTCATGCCTCGGTGTGCGCAGGAGGCGAGACCGTGGCCGACCTGACGGTCGAACTGTTCCTGAGGAGCGACGAAAAGATTGTCGCCGGATCAAATATCAAACTGTACGAATTTCAGGATTGCAACCACTCCGACCTCGAAAAAAGCTATTCCCCTGCGCCTGTAATTATCGCCATGGGCAAAACAAAGAAATTCGATATCGGGGCAGCGAGTAATGAAGAGACCTTCGACGCCGCCAATGCGGAATTTACTGCAACTCACATAAAATCGGCCGCGGACCTCGGGCGGCCGAATGAGCCTTCGAACGTGATCGCCTCGACACGCAATATCAGCCTCATATGCGCAGCTACGGGGAAGCCCTGCCCCGGGAAGAATGTCGGGGTGGAATGGCAAGACAACGCCACAAACGAAACCGGCTACGAAATCCGCAACACCACTACCAACCAGAGCTTCCTCTTCGCCCCGGACACTACGCACTTCACTTTCACCAACCTTGAACGCATAACGCACTGTTTCCAAGTCCGCGCGGTCGGCGCTGCAGGCCCGTCCGACTGGACGCCTGTGGGTGAGAGAAAGGAATGTGTGTGACGGACTGCAGAGCGGTACCCGCGCTGTCCCATGTGGTGAGGCAGACGAGCCATGGCACTCGAACCCCCGGAAGCCGACCGCGTGCTTGAGACCATAGCCGCAGGGACTGACAATGGACCTGACGGTGATTGACCGTTGGATGTAGCCAGTTAGCCGCCCCGCACCACAGCCGCACCAGGCCGAGCGGGGAACAGCGGGGAAGTACGGGGAACACAGGCGCTGCCGGCAACGCCAAAGCCCAGCCGTCTGCCCAGGTCAGTGCTCAAGCGGACCCCAAAGGATCGCAGCTTCCCAAGCTGATGGCCTTGAGCTGGCCGACCCCGAGGCGTCCCACGGCCCCGCCGGCGCGGCTTGCTCTGGTCGACGGCATGGCAGCGTGGCTGAGGCTGGGGGGTGCGGCGAGGCATACGCGTGCGTGGTCGGTCGGCGCGCCCGCCGTCGTGGCTCACTGTCGGCGGCTGACGTTCAGGCGTCCCGCAACGAAGGTATCTGTCGTCGGCCAGCCAGCCGGACTGTAATGATCAACTCTGGGCGTCACTGCCGAGGCGATGGCCCGCCTGGCGGACAGACTTCGCAAGCGGTCCGTCGCCACGACACTCTCTTCGTCGCCCACCTGACCGTCTTGAAGCTGCCCGGGCCGATTGACAAACGCCATTAGGAATCGTTGGCACACGCTCAGAGTCCGGTGGCACAGGACAACGATCCCCGCCACGGCGGCACTTATCCTCCGTACCCCGTCTCGAAGGATCTGGTCTCCGTCTCAAGTGACCTGGTCTGATTCGTCGTTGATCTCAGTTGATCTGGTTCGTCATCCTGATCGCTGCACTACTCTGTCGAGCCATGAACGCGGACCGCTGGTTGGCAGACACTCGGGCCTCCTACGACACGGTCGCGGTCAGCTATGCCGACCAACTACGCGAGACTCTGGCCGAGGCGCCGTATCTTCGGGCGGCTCTGGCGCTGTTCGCCGACTTGGTGCACGCCGCTGGCGGTGGGCCGGTGGCGGACGTGGGCTGCGGACCTGGACACGTCACCGCTCACCTGCACGAGCTGGGTGTGGACGCTTTCGGCATCGACCTTTCATCCGTGATGATCGACGTGGCTCGGCGTGACCACCCCCGCCTGCGGTTCGAGGTGGGCTCAATGACCGACCTCGACTTCGCCGATGCTTCAGTCGCCGGCCTGCTCGCATTTTGGTCGTTGATTCACATCCCCGACGAAGCAGTGCCTACGGTCTTCGGCCACTTCCGGCGCGTGTTGCGTCCCGGCGGACCACTGCTGCTCGGCTTTCACGTCGGCGACGGGTCGAGGCTGAAGACGCAGGGTTACGGCGGCCACCCGATGAACGTCCACGTTCACCGCCGCCGGCCTGACCAAGTGGCGGCCTGGCTACGCGATGCCGGGTTCACCGTCGAGGCCCAAATGCTGATCGCCCCCGACGAGAGCGTTCCAGGTGCGGTCCTCTTCGCACGCCGTCAGTCCTAGCCACGCCAGCGGTCCGGTTGCGGCCGACGGCACAGCGAAGTCGGACCACATCAACTGAGACAGCCTCCGGCATCCGCTCGCCCGGGACCACATCACTTGAGATTCCTGGCTTCCCCACGTCTCAACTGAACTGGTCGCCGCAGGTCAGCGACCCGACTCGGAACCGATCCTCTCGAACTGGCCCTTTGCTGTGATCACGTCCGTGCCACACCCGTGCCACATGGTCCGCCAGGAGTCCGCGTCCCCCTGCTCCTTGCGGATCATCGAACCGAGCCGATCGGCGATCTCCCGGTCCCGGCCGCTGACCATGTGCTGGTAGATCAGCGCCGCGCGAGGCGTGCTGGGGCCCATCCTGGTCATCAGGTCGCGCAGGCTCGCGCCGGAAGTTGCGAGGGTGTTCCCCGTGTGCCGATGATCGTCAGTTTCATAATTCGAGGGCGCAGCAGCGTTCGTACAGTGGTGCGCTCCACCTGGGCGCCAGGGACCACGCCCGCTCCACGGTGTGTGGGTCGACGGCAGACGGGATGGGGGCTGGGGAGCGGGGGCGGGGGAATCCCGCGTCGGCCCTTCTACGGAAATTCGACGATCTGGCTGTTCTGGCGTCACTGCCGGCTTGGCCCCCAGCCAGATCGCGCAGTCACTCGGTGCCGTCCCCGGCAGTTGTACCAAATCCGCTATCGGGCCCGTTGTTATCGCGTTCAGGTGGATTGCAACCCATGTTGGTGGCCATGCAGTCGGGCG
>NZ_JBIWPP010000007.1:18497-33921 GCF_044768335.1 Streptomyces sp. NPDC101151
GCCTTCCCCGGCGGATCCGGTGTTTCCGGAGGGTTGTTGTCGTACTTTGGCGGGTTGCAACCCATGTTGGTGGCCATGCAGTCGGGCGCCTTCCCCGGCGGATCCGGTGTTTCCGGAGGGTTGTTGTCGTACTTTGGCGGGTTGCAACCCATGTTGGTGGCCATGCAGTCGGGCGCCTTCCCGGGCGGATCCGGTGTTTTCGGAGGGTTGTTGTCGTACTTTGGCGGGTTGCAACCCATGTTGGTGGCCATGCAGTCGGGCGCCTTCCCGGGCGGATCCGGTGCATCATCGTGAACTGCCGCCTTCATGCTTGCGGCCTGCGATGTCACCGAGGCGGCAAATGCGTTGGCGGGCACCAGTACGCCTCCGGCAGCCAAGGCGATCGACGCGGCAAGCATTGTAAGGCGCGTCGCGCGGTAGATATTAATCATCAGAATTCTCCTCCAGCGAAAAAAGGGGGGAAGGGAGCGTCAAGGCGATGCGCAGGCAAAGCCATCTCCGCCAGATGTCAGCCAAGTGACACGTCCAGGGTTCTTCTGGATAACGAGGGTGGTAATCTATTCTGCGTCAATCCAGGCTCTAATTAGACCCCGGCAGTCGAATCCGGTCACGCCACGGAATCTCGGGACTTGACGGATAGCCGCAGGCCATCAATCCGAGACATGGCCCACGTCCGGGACCAGGCACACGACGGTCCGAGAGGGCCAGGGATTAGAAGTTCCCCGTGCCACACCTGTGCCAGATCCAGCGCGGAACCACGGGGAACGGCAGTGCCCGACGGGTGAGTGCCCCTCGATCGACCCACCTGGACAGTTCGCAGGCCAGAGCGGAACTCGCCTCATCAGCTTGGGCAGGGAGACCGGTCCGGCGGACCGCAGCCCCTCGGTGCCGGCGTCGTGCCAGGCCCGGCGCCATCGCTGCACCGAGCGCACACTCACACCCGTAGGTCCCTGGCGACCTCGGCGTGGGAGGCACCGGCAGCGAATCACTCGGCGGCCTCCATCCGGATCCGCTCGCGAAACGCCTGCCGTTCAGGCGTCAGCCCACCGACACTTCCATCCATACTTTCACGATCGGCGCCAACAGGAAGGGCTATGTTGCCTTCTCGCCCCGCCTTGCGAGGGCAAAGGGTAAGCTTACGGCTACTTATCCGAGGAATACCTACGGGGGCAAGACGTGGTCTGACCCCAACATCGTCACGAACACCCCGTTCTACCTCCCGGGCACCAATTTCGCGGACGGCGAGTTCAAGGTGGTATACGAGCCCTGCTGGCCTCGGTCCCGCAGAAGGTCCGCCGACCTGGTCGGCGGACCTTTCGTTTTCTCCAGCCGAGGGTTGGCACGCTTTCCCGGGATATCCAGCTCGGCGTTTACTGACTTCGTACTTCTGCGGTGCATGCAGCGGGTCTCTCCTGTACCGAGTGCCGCCCGATACATTTTCCTTGGGGCTGATCCAAGGCGACCCAGTCCAGCCGTCGGACTGCCCGGATTGAGGGCGGCGTGACTGCGTTCTTCTGCTGGCGTCTGGCGGCAGAGCAGCTAGGCCTCGCCGGAGTGCCGGCATCGGCGACGGCGTACCCGGCCGAGGAGGCCCATCCCCAGGCCGTGGTCACAGCGGTGGGCCGGCCTGTTCGGCCCAGGGCGTCAAGGTCGTTCGTACAGTGTCGCGCTCCACCTTGACGCCCTGAACCACGCCCGCTCCACGGAGTGTGGGCCGACGGCGGACATCAAAGCCTCCCGATCAGCTGAACGCAGCCATTGAGACTTCCCGTCAGGCTTGCAGATGTGGCCAGCCGTCCCGGTTCGAGAAGGTCTCGAAGCGGTAGCGAGTGGACCGATCCCACTGTGCCCGAGGGTCTCCATGATGACCCTCGGAGCGCCGCCGGCCGCCTGGCTCAGCCACGCCGGTACCGCTGCCTTCGCCCTGTCCAACATCGGAGGGGCTGCGGTGTCTGCCTGCCACGACTCGCGGGTCCGCCCGCCGTCACCCATTCTGAGTAATAGGGCGCCCCTGACATGCGCCCGGTCATCTCGAAGTGCCGAACCAGGGACACCGGAGAGGAGAAAGTCATGCGTATACGACGACTCCTGGGCCTCGCCCTCGCCACAGCGACCCTCGCCGGCGCGAGTGCCGTCGGCGCCGCCGCCGCTCAGGCAGCGACGTATCCGGCCATCTCGGGCGAACAGTGCACAGCCCAGGGCGGAACGGTCAACCAGGGCGGCCCCTACCGCGGCCCCACGTGCACCTTCCCCGACGGGCACTCGGAGAGCATTGGCTGAGCGCGCCGGACCGGATGGCCGGGGCATGGTGGCCCTGACCTCGCGGAGCATCACCCCGCGTACAGATCCGCCGGGGGCTCTTTGCGCGGAGCGTCACGAGGGCCCACCACTCAACCTCCGGTGAGACGACACCACTTGGACCTGGCCTCCTGCCGGCCCGCACGGCCTGGCCGTGCGCCGGGCCGTCCAGGTTTCCGTCTCATTCAGCGAGGTTCACCGCCGTTCAGGCAGGTGACAGCCACCGGACCGCTCGGCTTCCACCCGCGTCCGGGGCGATCAGCCCGCCAAGGGCACGGCGGCCTGACAGCCACCGGACCGCTCGGCTTCCACCCGCGTCCGGGGCGGTCAGCCCGCCAAGGGCACGGCGGCCGCTATCGCGTTCCGGTCCTTGCGGCTCACCAGCGGAAAGACGATCTTCAAGCCCTGCTCATTGTCCGGCGAGGAAACGACGAAGGACGAGTTGAGCAGACGCTCCTTGATCTCCGAGCGAACGAGACCGGCGCGCGGAATCGTCATCAGATGCTCTTCCGGCCGGGCGAATGTCGGGTTCGCCCGGAAGACGAAGATGCGGCGGTCGGTCATGGCCAGATACATGGGCGTCGGCGTCGGGATTACGGCCATCCCGCCACCGCTCATGATCGCCGAGGCTGCCGCGAACACGGCTGTCCGGCGCACCGAGACCGAACTCAGGTTCACGATGGTCGCCACCTCGACCTGCTCCTCGGGCTCAAGCATGGGGTCGATGGCGGCCAGCAGCAATCTGCGACGCTTTCCGTTCACGGGGGTGCTCCATGTTGCAAGGGAACCGGACGGGGGATGCTTCCGCCCGGCAGACAGCGGTGCGCCCTCCGGGCATCGCCGCAGGATGTCGTAACCCGGAAAGCAACCACGGACCGGACTCCCTCGCAAGGCATGGCCGGCGTGAGCTGTCGGCATACCTTGCCACACGCACCCCCGGCCCCCGCCTCGGCATCCGGATCTGCGGCAACCGAGTACCGACCGTCCAAGAGGATCGGAGAGCGCCCCCGTGCCCCCTGTGTGCCCGACCGAGCGGCAACCGGCGGGGAACAATGGGGAACGTCGGCTGGCCTGCCGTGACTGGCTGCATGAGGCGTGGCCCCTGCTGACCGACCGGGTTCGTTCCCTTCGGCAGCCCTTCCCCTTCGGCAGCCCTTCCTTGACGCCATGGGTGATCGATTCCTTGCCGCCACGGCCTGGATGCAACCAAGGCAGGCTGTGCCCAGCCGGCGAAGCGACAGGTGGTGGCGCGAGCGCTACCCCCGCGTGGTCACGGGCCGGCCTGGCGAGGAGCTGCCGACAGCATGGTCACCGGCTCCCAGATACCTCGAAGACGACTGACAAGACAGGGCACGTCCGCTTGCGACTGACCGCTCGCCACAGCAGGTCACCGCTTCCACCGGCGGAACTTGTAATGCTGTGGTCACGGCCCCAGGACGCCGAGCACCAGCGGTACATGAGTGGGTAGCCTCTGGGCTCAGCTTGACACTCCGCTGGATGGTCGAAGGGCACGGGGCTATGAGGGTTGAGAGGCAGGGCCGGTCGGTCGGGGCGCCGGAAAGAGAACCGAGTTTGCTGCCGGTGCTCGGGGTGTTCATCGTGCTGGCCGCAGTGCTGGAACGCGGCCTGTCGGTGCTCGACGGGCCGAAGACGTACATACTCTGCGATGACCTTGTCGAGCTGTCCAAGGAACTCGACCAGGAAGCAACGGTGAACCGGTGGCTCCTGGTGGCCGGCCTGGTGCTGTCCATAGCGGCACTCGTGGTCTCACGTGTACGTCGCCCGCGGGTTCTCCCCGTGCCGGCGCTGCTTGCGGTTCTGATCTTGGTGGTTCTGGCGGACGGTCATGCGGCGCGCGCGGATGCCGTCGCCTCGCAGATTTCGGCATCCCAGACCTGCGACGAACCCACAAATCTGTACAACACCTCCCGAGGCTGGTTCGACTGGACTCCGCTCGGCCCGTGATCTGCCAGGTTCTGCACGGACCCACACTGACGCGCGTGGGCAGTCCCGAACTTGTCCTGGGCACACGCACTCCGTCCGGTGCCGGCCTCGTCCTGGCCGCCGCCCATGAGCTGCGCGCCCCGGCCTCGACGGCCGGAGCTTCCCACAGCACCCCGTCCAGCACTGCGGGAGCTTCCCCGTACGTGGAGTACGTCGAGCACGTGGAGCACATGCAGCGGCCCACGCCGTTCTACGGCTCCTGCACGACCGGGGACCGGCCGGCACGTCCCGAGGGACGAGTCCCCGAACCGAGCCCAGGTGCACGGTCCTTCGCCCTCGCCCGCTGATTCGCCGCGCGCAGCAGCAGGAAGAGCAGCAGCCCGAAGGGCGAAAGCAGAATCGTGAGCACCAGCAACGGCCCCATGGCCAGCGGATGGATCCCGATCCGCCGAGCCTCGCGGTACATCCACTGGCCGATCAGCAGATCCCAGGCGATGACCTGGGCCCAGATCGCACCCGCCCCATTGGCGAGCATCATCAGATCGCGGAATCGGTCGATGTCAGGGCTGCTGACCGCGGCCCAGAGTTCCGGAAGGACCGGCAGCGCCATCGTGAGATAGACGGCCAGTACCGGCAACACGGTCAGCGGTGACGCGGCGATACGGGCGGTCGGCCCCCACCCCGGGGCGAAGACCATGAGCAGCCAGACGGGGGCGACCAGCCAGAAGGTGAACTCGAAGAGGAAACCGGTCATGCCAAAGGCTCCTTGGCGTCGGATGCATCGGAGGTCTCGGAAACCTTGGAGAAGTTGGAGTACTTGGAAGGCCGGGAGGGCCTGGACGTGTCGACTGCCGTACGCGGACGGCCCGTTGCCGCACGCGCGGGGCCCGTGGTCCGTAGTGCCCCGTACGTGCCCCCTGCGGCGCCGACAAAGATCAGCCCCGTCGCCGTCAGGGTCGCCCCGTCCGGATGAATCAGCGGCTGACCACGCAGCGCCTGCCAGGTGACCAGGGCGAACACGGCGGCGTACGTGGCCGAGGCGACCAGGAGCAGTCGCAGCCGTACCCGCTCGGCCCGCAACCGCGCCACCCGCGGCGCCAGCAAGGTGAGCCCCATGACGACCAGGGGAAGCAGTTGGAGGGCGTGCATGCCGAAGAAGTGCGGGATCCGTAGATCGCCGCCGGTCGTCGACCAGCCCGTCAACGGCATCGAGGGTCCGCCGTCCGGTACGCCGACGCTGTGGGCACCCACCACATCGGTCACCCCACGCTGTTGACCGGGCGCCGGCCGCGTCATCAGGAAGCCGACAGCTGCCCCGGCAAGGGCGAGCACGATGCCGGACCGTATCGCCCAGGCGGACGCGCGGTCCGCGAGCCGGGTGCGTAACAGAAGTACGGCGATGGCCAGGGTCCCGAGCCACAGGATGACGACGGTGACGGCCATCACGTTGTAGAGCGTTGCGTCAAAGGGCGTCTCGTAGTTGAAGTGGCTGCGTTTCCCGCGTACCACCTGCCCGGTGATGATCACCATCTCGACGACGCTCGCCACGGCGACGACAGCGCCTGCCCACCATCCGGCGCGCCGGCTACGAGACGTGGGCAGCAGCGACAGCGCCCACGCAAGCGACAGCCCGTACGCCACGAACGAGACCGAGAACTTGAAGGGCTTGAACCAGATCGGCGATCCCACGAGCCGTCGATCGTCGACGACAAGACCCACCCCGGACACGACGGCGAGAACCACCATCGCCAGGGAGAACACCACCAGTGGCCGGTGCCATAAGCGCCATGAAGACATACTCACCTCTTCCAAAAACAGATAGTGGCACTATCTGCTATCTGATAGCGCCACTATCTATCATGGGAGGGGGGTTGGCAAGTGCGAGGCAGCCGAGTGAGGAGTGAACGGGCAGTGCGCATCAGCGAATTGAGCCGCAGGACCGGGGTGCCGGTACCGACGGTCAAGTACTACGTCCGCGAAGGGCTCCTCCCGCCTGGCGAGCTGACCAGCCCCAACCAGGCGAGCTACGACGAAACCCATGTACGCAGGCTCCGGCTCATCCGCGCACTGCTCGATGTGGGCGGACTGAAGGTGGCCGCGATCGCGGAAGTCCTGGGCGCGGTCGACGACCCGGCACGCCCGGTGCACAAGGTGCTCGGCGCGGCCGCCGACCGGCTCGGCACGGCGCACGACGACGACAACGACGCGGAGTCGGCCGCCGCCGGCGCCGCTGTCGCCGAGCTGATCGCGCGACGCGGCTGGCAGACACACGAGTCGAACCCGGCGGCCCAAGACCTGACCAGGGCGCTTGCCGCCATGGGGCGAGTCGGACACGGGGCGTTCATGGAACTGCTCGACGACTACGCGGACGCCGCCGAGGTCGTCGCCCGCGCCGACCTCGGCTATGTGAGCAGGCGGGTGGGCGTCGACGAACTGGTGGAGAGCGTGGTGATCGGCACGGTCCTCGGCGAAGCGGTGTTCAGCGCGATGCGCCGCCTGGTGCACGTGGACGAGTCGGCGCGGCTGTTCGGACGGGACACGACCGTCGAGACGGACGAGAAGGTCACGGACCGGGCGACGCGCTGAGGGACGGCCTTCGGGAACGGCGGGTGTCGCAGATTCGGATCCTGCCGGGGCATCAGCCGAAAGGCCCCGGACCGATCATGGTCCGGGGCCTTTGACATCGGCTTCCGACATCAACTCGGGCGGCGGGGTGAGTGGACCGTTCGGCCTAGAAGCCGAAGTGGTCGATCACGGTGCCGTTTCCGCACTTGTTGCTGGGACCGGCGGGGAGGTAGGCACTCAGGATGGGCACCCCGACCGCTCCCGACAGGCAGGCGGGTGCCGGCGAGAAGGTCCAGTGGTTCCCACCGGTGACGCCGCCGCCGAGGTTGGCGTCGTCGGCGTTTGCAGGAGCGGTCATGGCCACGGTGGCCAACGCGAGCGCGGCAGTGATGATGATCTTTCGCATGCCCGCTGTAACGATCGGAGTGATCGGAGGGTACGCCCCTGCCGTAGGCATGTCCCCCATGTGCCCTAAGGGACGAGCGCGAACGGGGAACAGCGGGGACCTGCGGGCCGGGCGTCGCGCAACCCCGGCTCAGCGAGATCCCAGCTCATCGATCATTTGCATACGCGATCTCCCCCGCTGGGCAATGGACACGCTGATCGCCCGTGACTCACCCTTCGGCGCCGTGAGCGGGCGCCCTGGATCAGCACGCATGAGTACCGGCGAGCCACGTCCCCCGGGCAGGTCGGGTGTTCGGCACCTCGGGATGGTCCAGGAGCCAGAGAACGTGGCCCGCGTGGAGCTGGGCCCACGAGTTCCCCGAGCGGTGATCATCTCCTGCTCGGCACGCGGGCGCGATCCTCTTACGTGTGGCGGCGGAGGCGGGGTGGCATGCGGTGCGGCAGCCCAGGATCGCGAGGCCGTACGGCAACGTCACGGGGCCGCCGAGGCGTTCACCGCACCGACCGGCGGCTACCGGAACCAGAGCCTGTCCGGCGGATCAGGCCGGCTGCGGGCAGCGGTGCCGCTCGTTCCCCTGGTGGCCCATCAGGCGGGGTTCGCCCCGTGGGGCTGGTTCCCGGCTCACCCGCCCGGCCGGTCCGCCGTGATCCTGCGCCCCCGGTACAGCCGGCCCCGGACATCCGTGAACCGCAGGTCCAGGCCCAGGCCGTCGCGTTCGGCGTGGAGGTGCAGATGGGGTTCGGTGGAGTTGCCGCTGTTGCCCACCTCTCCGAGGAGTTGGCCCGGCTCGACCTCGTCGCCCGGTCGCACCGCAACCGAACCCGGGCGCAGGTGCGCGAGTTTGATGATGTCCCGGCCCGTGTCGAGGAAGACGTGGTTGCCGTAGGGCGGTTGGTAGCGGATCTCGCCGGGGTGCTGGTCGGGGATCGTGGTGGCCGCCGAGATCACGCGGCCACGGCAGGGCGACAGGACGGGGCGGCCGTAGGCGGCGTAGGCGGTCAGGTCGTGGCCGCGGCGGGTGCGGGTGCCCTGCGGGCCGAGAGCGACCAGGTCGACGGCGGCACGCTGTTCCGGGAAGCCGGCGTGGTGGTTGAGGAGGCCGCCACCGCCCTGGAGGACGTACCAGGAGCCCTCCAGGGGGAAGAGGAGGGGCTGGGAGACAGGGGTGCGCCAGTGGTGGAGGCGGGCCATGGCCAGCAGACACACGCCCACGGCGAGCAACGCCAGGGCGGTGGCCAGGGCCGGGGTGAAGTGTCCGGTCGGCAGCGTCGGCAGCCGGTAGGCCGAGAGGAGGGCGGTGAGGGCGGCCGCCCGGACGGTGTGCCGGCGCAGACGGGGCTGCTGTGCGGGGGCGCCGCGGCCCTCGGCGAAGACGAAGAAGACGGCGAGGGCGGCCATGCCCGCGCACCAGGAGGCGCGGTCGGCGGCCGTCCAGATCATGAGGACGTTCCAGAGGGTGAGCACGAGGAGGTACGTCAGCCAGGTGACGGTCTCCGGGAGGTGTCCGCGGCGGCCCGAGGGCTCGTAGGGGACGCCTTCGAGGAGCAGGCCGGCGATCTCCGCGCCGTCGGGGGTCTGCCGGGCCCAGGCGCGGACGCTGCCCTGCGGACCGGTGACGATCAGGCCGTCCGGGCTGTCCGTGACGGTGACCGGGGTGCCGGTACGGGCGAGCGTGGCCTCGACGATCCGCTCCATCCGGTCCGCGCCGACCGCTTCCGCGACGCCCGGCGCGAGCCGGAGCCGTCCGGCCGGGTCCGCCCCGAGGAAGCGCATCAGGGTGTCCGCCTCCGGTGGCGGCGCGGACGAGCGCTCGGCCTCGGACGTCGGATCGTGCATGGGGCCCTCCCGGTTCAGGTCTGCTGCGGCGATCGGCCGCGAGGTGCATCGGGCGGCCGACTGGAAGACGGTCGACGGTGCGGCGGGGTTCTCGGGTGCGGGCGTCGGGGCCGGTGACGGTTTCTTTACGGATCCCTGACGCCGCCGCCGCATCCGCCGGTGCCCGCCCCGATGTCCTCCCCGTTGTCCGGAACCGGACGGAAATCGCGTCGGAGAATGGAGTGCCATGGAAGGCACCGTCGTCGCAGTGGTGATCGTGGCCGTGCTGTTTCTGCTCGTGCTGAAGAGCGGCATGCGGGTCGTCAACCAGGTGGAACGCGGGGTGGTGTTCCGGTGGGGCAAGGCCATGCCGAACCACCGGCAGCCGGGGATCACCTTCCTCATTCCGTTCGCCGACCGGATGCGCAAGGTGAACGTGCAGATCGTGACCATGCCGGTGCCCACCCAGGAGGGCATCACCCGGGACAACGTGTCGGTGAAGGTCGACGCCGTCGTCTACTTCCGGGTGACCGACCCGGTGCGGGCGGCCATCGAGGTGCAGGACTACGTCTTCGCCGTCGGGCAGGTCGCCCAGTCCTCCCTGCGCTCCATCATCGGCAAGAGCGATCTCGACGATCTGCTGAGCGACCGGGAGCGGCTGCACGAGGGGCTGGCCGTGATGATCGACAGCCCCGCCGCGGGGTGGGGCGTCCACATCGACCGTGTCGAGATCAAGGACGTCCAGCTGCCCGAGTCGCTGAAGCGGTCCATGTCGCGGCAGGCCGAGGCGGAGCGGGAGCGGCGGGCCCGGGTCATCACCGCCGACGGCGAGTTCCAGGCCGCGCAGCAGCTGGCCAACGCATCGCGGATCATGTCCGACACCCCCGAGGCCATGCAGCTGCGTCTGCTCCAGACCGTCGTCGAGGTCGCCGCCGAGAAGAACTCCACCCTCGTGATGCCGTTCCCCGTCGAGCTGCTGCGGTACTTCGACCGGGCCGCGCACAACCTCGGTGCCAACCTCAGCGAGAAGACGGTTCCGGCACAGCAGCCGCAGCCGGACGCCGGCCGACCGTAGCCAGCGCGAGGGTCACGGCCACCGAGGCGGCCGCCATCGCCGTCATCGCCCGGGCGGGTGAGGAGAGTTGGGCCACCGAACCCGCCAGTGCCGCGCTCACGCCCTGCAGGGTCAGCATGCCCGCCGAGTGCAGTCCCAGGGCGTGACCGGCGAGTTCGTCCGGGGTCAGGTTCATCAGCCGCTCCTGCTGGACCAGGCTCGCCCCGAAACCGGCGGAGGCCACCGTCACGCAGACCGCGGCCACGGGCACCGGCGGGTGCGCGCAGAAGAGCAGGTACGGCGTGGCCAGGAGGAGGAGCAGCGGGGTCGCGAGCCGGGCGCGTACGGCGGGCGGGAGCAGCCGGCCGACCGTCACGTCCCCGGCGAACATGCCGAGCGCGCCACAGGCGAAGAGGAGGCCGGCCGCGTCGGGGGCGTACGACACGTACAGCGACTCGCAGCCGACGACCAGGCCGTTGGGCAGCCACAGGCCCAGGTAGGTGAGGCGGCGCGGGCGGTCCGACCACAGCAGGGCGTTGGTGCGCCAGGTCGCCGCCGGGGAGGGGCGGCCGGCGGCCCGGGGCGGGCGCGCGGTCAGGCCCAGGCGCAGGATCAGCGCGGCCGCCAGGTACAGGGCGGCCGCCAGAAGCAGGCAGATCCGTGGGGACAGCGCGGTCAGCAGGGCGCCGCCGGTGGCGAAGCCGGTGATCTGCATCAGCCCGCTCATCATGTTGAACAGCGAACGCCCGGGCAGATATCCGTCCTTGGCGAGGATCTCGTTCAGCAGGCCCCAGCGGACCCCGCCGCCCAGCGAGGCGACCAGGCCCAGCAGCAGGACGACGGTGAAGAGCGCGCCGGTCGGGAGGCCGGGCAGCGCCTCGACCGCCGTACCGGCCGCGAAGGTCAGCGCGACGGCGGCGAGGGTCGTTCGCGGGGGCAGGCGGTCGGCGCCGGAGAGCAGGAAGGTGGCGCCCAGCACCTGGGCCAGCGAGGGACCGAACATGCTCACCGCCGAGAGCAACGGGGAGCCGGTCGCCCGGTAGACGAGTGTGGCGAGGGCGAGTCCGCCGACGGTCTGTGCGGCGGTCTGCGCGGCGGCCCCGAGGAACAGCGGGGTGAACTCCGGGGTGCGGAACAGGGATCGGTAGCTGGGCATGCCCAGGAGTCTCGGCCGGACCGCACGGGCCTCGTTATTGTTTCGCCGTCGCGCGAAAGGTCGTACGAGGGACAGGGGCGGGCTCTTGGGATGGTGGCAGCTGAACGCGGACACCCTGGCCCGCAGCCGTTTCGTGATCTCCCCGCTCACCGAGACCTTCGCGAGCCTGAAGCTGCTGCACGCGGGCTCGGGCACGCATCCCGGTGAGCGGGAGTGGCTGCGTGCGCACCTGCCCGGCTACCGGGCGCTGCTCGAAGCCGATCCGGTGACGGCCCGGCTGGTGCGGGCGGGGCTGGGCCGGGACTGGATCGCCGACTTCCTCACCCCCACGCCGCACGACGAGGAGGACTTCGCCGACGGCGTCGCCCGGGTGCGTGCGGCCGGGCCCGCCGCCGCCCGAGCCCATCTGCGCCTCTCCCTCGCCGGGCCGCTCCCCGCCGTACTGGACCGGGACGACCTGCCCGAGCGCGCGGCCGCGCTGCTGGAGTGGGTGTGGGAGCAGACCGTACGGCCCTGCTGGGAGCGGCGCCGGCGGGTGCTGGAGGCGGACGTGGTGGCGCGGACCGCGCAGGTCAGCCGGGGCGGCTGGGTGAGCGTGCTGGATTCGCTGCGGCCGGGCGGGACCCGATGGCTCGGGGAGAACCGGTTCCAGGTCAACCTGCACGAGTATCCGCCCCGCGAGATCTCAGGCGCCGAGCTGGTCTTCGTGCCGGTGACCCCGCAGCGGGTGGGCTGGGTGGCCTGGGAGGAGCGGGAGCGGTATGCCGTGATCTACCCCTGCACCGGTGTCCTCGCCGGTGACGGGGACCGGGCGGTGCCCGCCGGACTGGGCGCGCTGCTCGGTCCTGCCCGGGCGGGCGTGCTCGTCCTGCTCGCCTCCCCCATGACCACCACCCAGCTGACCGCCCTGACCGGGCAGGGGCTGGGCTCGGTGGGACGGCATCTGAAGGTGCTGCGGGAGGCGGGGCTGGTGGAGCGGTGGCGGGTGGGGCGCTCGGTGCTGTACGCACGGACGGCGGCGGGACAGGTGCTGGTCGAGGCCGGTGGGGGAGCCCGTGACCCGGGCCCGTCACCTGCCGGAGTTAGCATCCGCGTATGACGACTACTGACCACAACGGTTCCGTGCTGGACATCGAGATCGGGGCCCTGCGGGGCGGCTCCGCGAACCTGCCGCAGTACGCGGGCAAGAGCGTGCTCATCGTGAACGTGGCCTCCAAGTGCGGCCTGACCCCGCAGTACACCGGTCTTGAGCGGCTGCAGGAGCGGTACGCCGAGCAGGGCTTCACCGTGCTCGGTGTGCCCTGCAACCAGTTCCTCGGGCAGGAGCCCGGCAGCGCCGAGGAGATCGCCGAGTTCTGCTCGGCGACGTACGGCGTGACGTTTCCGCTGACCGAGAAGGTCGAGGTGAACGGGGAGGGCCGGCACGCGCTGTACGAGCGTCTGACGGGCTTCGCCGACTCCGAGGGGCACAGCGGGGACATCCGCTGGAACTTCGAGAAGTTCCTGATCGGCCGGGACGGCCAGGTCGTCGCCCGCTTCTCACCGCAGACCGAGCCGGACTCCGCGGAGGTCGTCGCGGCCATCGAGGGCCAGCTGGCCTAGGGGTCTGGTTTGACCTTGCCCCTGGGGCAGGGGTGAGCGTCGCTGTCACCGGGCGGGAAGGACCGCCCGGTGACGGAGGATGGCATGGTGACCGAGGAACTGCTCACCATCGGCGCGTTCGCCGCACGGGCCCGTCTGTCGGCCAAGGCGTTGCGGCTGTACGACCGGCTGGGCCTGCTGGCCCCAGCACACGTCGACGAGACGAGCGGCTACCGCTACTACCGCGCCGACCAGGTGGAACGCGCCCGGCTCGTGGCCATGCTGCGGCAGCTGGACATGCCGCTCGCCCGGATCGCCGAGGTGGTCGGGGCGCAGGGCGTGACGGCCGCCGACCTGCTGGCCGCCTACTGGGCGGATGTGGAGACCCGGGTGGCCGGGCAGCGCACCCTCGCCGAGTACCTCCGTGGACGACTGTCGGGGAGGAGCTCCGAGATGTACGACAGGTTCGTGGTCGAGACGGTGGACGTGCCGGCGCAGGTGGTGATCACCGAGACGCGGCACACGCTCGCGGACGAGTTGCCGGCGTGGATCGGCGCGTCGCTGGACCGGCTGGCCGGGGCCGCGCGGGAGTGCGGAGGCATCGCGGGCGCGCCGTTCGTCGTCTACCACTCCGAGGTGTCGATGGAGAGCGACGGACCCGCCGAGTCGTGTGTGCCGGTGGCGGACGAGGCGGCGGCCCGGGCGTGGGTGGAGGACCGGGGGCGGACCTGGTCGACGCGGGTGCGGGTGGAGCCGTCGGCCCGGCTGGCCCGCACCCGGATCACCAAGGCGCAGGTGGCCCATCCGCAGATCCTCGCCGCCTTCGAGGCGGTGGAGCAGTGGATGGCCGCGGAGGGACTGGAGATGGCGGGCCCCTGCCGCGAGGTGTATTTCGCGGACTGGGAGGCGGCGGGGCCGGGCGATCCGGTGTGCGATGTGGCGTTCCCGGTGAAGTGATCGCGGGAACCGGGCATGGCCGAGCCCTCTCGGCAAGGACGGCGACTGGTCGAGAGGGCTCTGAGGGTGATGCTTGTGCAGTTGTCGTGCCTACGAGGAAGCGTCAGAGAAGGCTCCCTACGCCTTGACCGAAGCGACGAAGACGTTCCACGCGTCGGCGGGGAACGCCAGGATGGGGCCCTCGGTGACCTTGGAGTCGCGAACGGCGAGTTCCTCGGTGGTGGGCGACTTGACCTCGACGCAGGCGCCGTTGCCCGCGGAATAGGAAGACTTCATCCACGTCTCCGAAGCGCCCTGAATCAGTGCCATTTCCACTCCTGTTGCGAGTTGCTGGTGGTGCGGTTCACGCCAACCTTGTCGTCTGATTGGCGTGATCGACGCTACCGGGCAACCGCCTCTGCTGGAGCAGCCGTTCACTCAAGCGGATGGCATATTCCAGGTGAGCCTTCCATTGGAGCGTAACCCCGGTGTACGATCCGGCGCTTCCTGTGGAGCAGGGTCAATCGGCGTAGGTTTTCGCCACATCGGAGATGTATTGCCGGGATTGCTCCACATTGAGGGACTGTGCCCGCAGATGCTCATACATCACGGCGTACTTCTGCACGTCCTGTGCCTTCTCCAGGTACAGGTCGCTGGTCACGCCCTCCAGGTAGACCACACTGGAGTCGGCCGCGTCGGTGAACTCCAGGATCGCGTACTGGCCGTTGAGCCCCGGGTGCGCACCCACCTCGAAGGGCAGCACCTGCACGGTGACGTGCGGCAGCTGGGACATCTCGATGAGGTGCTCCAGCTGCTCCCGCATCACCAGCCTGCTGCCCACGACACGGCGCAGCGCCGCCTCGTCCAGCACCACCCACAGCCGCACCGGGTTGTGCTCGGCGGTGATACGTTCCTGTCGGCGCATGCGCACCTGCACGCGCTTCTCGATTTCCGCGGTCGACGTCTCCGGCAACGCGCCCTGCACCAGGGCCTCCGCGTAGGCGCGGGTCTGCAACAACCCGGTCACCAGCTGGGGTTCGTACACCCGCAGCGACTCGGCGTCGGTCTCCAGGCCGATGTACACGCTGTACGGGATGTCCCCGAACGTGTGCCACCAGCCCTGCTGCCGGGAGTCCCGGGCCATCTCCATCAGCGAGTCGACGATCCGCTGGTCCTCGACCTCGTACACCCCGCACAGGTCGCGCACATCGCGTTGACTGATGCTTCTGCGGCCGTTCTCCAGCCGACTGATCTTCGACTGCGACACGAGCAGCCGTTCCGCCACCTCTTCTGCCGTCATGCCCTTGAGCTCACGGAGCCGGCGCAGCTCCTGGCCCAGCCGGCGTCGCCTGACGGTGGGATTGACATTGGACGCCACGGGACGTGCACCTCCGGCTGCCTGCCTGTACCTGACACTTTGCGTATCTGCTGTTGAGCAGACTGCCACCAAGGTGCTTTCTACCGCTGGCAAACGGTGGATATGCGGCGCGTACGCGTCAGTTCGGGCACGGATTCACGAGTGCGGACGCGGTCGAGGGGGGGGGGGGGGGGGGGAAGGGGAAACCACCCCCCCCCCACCACACCCCGCCCCCCCCCCGGCGAGGGGGGGTGGGGGGGGGGGGTCTGTGGGGCCCGCCCCGCGCGCGGGGCCCGCGGGGCCGGGGGACAG
>NZ_JBIWPP010000007.1:33931-253739 GCF_044768335.1 Streptomyces sp. NPDC101151
CCCCGGGGGCACCGGGTGGGTTGGGGGGGGGGCCGGGGTCTGTGGGGGCCGGGTTGCCGGGGGGGGGCGGGGGGGGGGGGGGGGGGTTCCACCAGGGGCACCCCCCCCCCCCGCTCGAACCAGCGGCTCCCGTACCGGGTCTTGGGGACTGACGGTGCGGCTTCAGTGGGCCACGGCGCGTGCCATGGACCCGTGGTGCGGCTGCATCGGAACCCCGCGTGCGGGTTCCGGCGCGGTCCTGGGCCCGGGCCCCGCCTGGCGGCCGGCCGGGGCCGGACCGCGCCGCGGCTGGGCCGCCGCGCCGTTCTGCACATCCATCACGGCATGCGCGACCAGCCCGCCCATGGGGTCGTGCCGGATCAGATCCCGCAGCCGGGAACGTGAGGAGCGGCCCTCATTCCCCGGATACAGGTGCTTGCCGAGACCGACGGCGTGGGCCAGGGCGGCGAGCGCCGCGGTCCGCGGGTCCGGCGGAACGCCGGTGCGGATCGCGGAATCCAGCCGGGAACGGATCTCCCGGCTGATGGCGGTGTCCGTCGCCTGGTACCGCGTCGTCGGCAGCACCCCGCACATCTGACCCGGTACGGCGGCAACCATGCCGCACCGCTCCAGATGCGAGAGGTAGATCTGGCGGAGCCCCAGTCGTGGCCCGCCGATCCAATGGACCGCACGCACCGGAGCGCCGCGCCTTCGCAGCAACTCCAACGCGCAGTCCAGAGTCGGATCTCCAGTCGGCCGTGGTGCCACCACGGCGATACGATCCCCGTCTGGGGCTATCCGTCCGGCCAGCGCCAGCTCCACTAGCTGTGCTCCGGCCAGACCGAGGTCGAGCGACTGCGGCTGTGCAGTGGTACCCGTGGCCGGGTCCAGTGCCAGCAGCAAAAGCTCTTCCGGAATTGTTCTGCGGCTCCTGCCCATCCATGCCTCCCCGCGTGGATGAAAGACAGGGTGACCCCTCTCACATTGGTCTGTCGAGGGTGCGTGACCGGTTCGTAAGGGAACCGGTAGGTATGTCGTTCTCGTCTACCACAGGGGCCAAGCCCTCACACAGGACACTGGTACATGGTTCGGACAGGGCGCGCGCGTGAGCGTGCGGCGCATGGAGGAGGCATCGGTGGCGGGCGAGTCCCCCGACAGGTCGAAGCAGCACGAGTCGTCGGCGGAACCGACGTCGGGGAGCGCGGGTTCGGTTCCCGAGGCTCGCGATCCGCGGCTCGCGGTGTCCCGCGAAAAGGATTCCTCGCGCCCAGCGGTGGACACGGCGACGAAGATCCTTTCGGTACGCGAGGTGAAGCCGAACCCGGCCGACGACGAGGACGCCGACCTCCGCGAGGCGGTCTCGGCCTGGGTCCGCTCGGCCGAGTCCCCGAAGAAGCCGGAGCCCGGTCCCGACGCGACTGCAAAGACGCCTGAGGAGCCCGAAGGGCCCGGCCAGGAAGCCGACTCGGAGAACATCGAGCCGACGGAGCCCACAAAGCCCGCGGAGGACAAGGCGGACACGGGGTCCGGGTCGGAGTCGGACGAGGACGCCGACACCGAGGCGAAGACGGACGCGAAGCCGGGCAAGGCCCCGAAGGCGGACGCGACCGCAAAGGCGGAGGCGGACGCGGAGGCTGAGCAGGACGCCAAGGCCGACGCGGTGTCGGAGTCGGGCAAGGACGCGAACGCGGACGGGGAGTCGGACGAGGACGCCGACACCGACGCGAAGCCGAAGGCGGACGCGAAGCCGAAGGCGGACGCGAAGGCCGACGCGGTCTCGGAGTCGGACGCGGGCGCTGCCGCGAAGCCGAAGGCGGACGCGAAGGGCAAGGGTGCCTCGGAGTCGGGCGCCGGTGTGCAGCCGAAGGCGGACGCGAAGGCTGCCGTCGAGGACGAGGACCCGCAGGCCGCCGACGGTGAGGACGCCCCGCGGGGGCCACTCGCAGGCGCCGACGAGACCCGCACGGGTGGTGCGGGTGGGAACACGGACGCCGAAGGCGCAGCCGAGGCGGACGCGAAGGCCGAAGGCGCCACGAAGGCGAACGCGGGCACGGACGAGAAGGCCGCCGACGGCGAGAACGCCCCGCAGGGGCCACCCGCAGGCGACGACGAGACCCGCACGGGTGGTGCGGGTGGGAACACGGACGCCGAAGGCGCAGCCGAGGCGAAGGCCGCCGAAGCCAAGGGCACCGTCGATCAGCCCACCACCGTCTTCAAGGCCGTCCGCCCCAAGAAGCCCGAGGTCGACCAGCCGACCACCATGCTCAAGCTGGGCGGCAGCAAGTTCGTCCCGCTCAAGAACCCCGACGTCACCACCTCCGTCCCCCAGGTCGGCCCCGAGCGCACCACCCAGCAGCCCCTTCCGCCCAAGCCCCCGCTGGACCTGCTGGCCGAGCTGACGAACACGCCCCCGCCGGCGGAGACCCCGGTCCGCACGATCGTCCGCCGGGTCAAGATCTGGACCCCCCTGGTCCTCGTCCTGGCGATCGTCTTCGCGGTCGTACAGGCCTTCCGCCCCCTCCCCCGGCCCACCCTCGACCTCACCGTGAAGGACACCTTCACCTTCGACGGCGGCAAGCCCGGCATCCCCTGGCCCTCCAAGGGCCAGGCCGCCCTCGACGTCCAGGGCATCGGGACGTTCGGCTCCTCCGGCACCGAGAAGCCCGTACCGATCGCCAGCGTCGCGAAGGTCATGACGGCGTACCTGATCCTGCGCGACCACCCGCTCAAGAGCGGCGAGGACGGCCCGAAGATCAAGATCGACAAGCCCGCCGAGGAGCAGTCGGACGCGCACCAGGAGTCCACCGTCCGCGTCACCGCGGGCGACCGCATCTCCGAGCGGGAGGCCCTGGAAGCCATCCTCCTGCCGTCCGCCAACAACGTGGCCCGGCTGCTCGCCCGCTGGGACTCGGATTCCGAGAAGGCGTTCGTGACGAAGATGAACGCCGCCGCCAAGAGCCTCGGCATGACCAACACCACATACACCGATCCCTCGGGCTTGACGGACTCGACGGTCAGCACGGCCGTGGACCAGGTCAAGCTGGCCAAGGCAGCGATGGAGAAGCCCGCTTTCCGCGAGGTCGCGGCGATGATGTCGTACGACGACTACAAGGGCGTCAACCACTCCAACTACAACCGCCTGGTCGGCCACAACAACGTCGTCGGCATCAAGACCGGCACCACCAGCTCCGCCCTCGGCAACCTCGTCTTCGCGGCGAAGCAGGAGGTCGGCGGCGAGAAGCGCACCATCATCGGTGCCGTGCTTCGCCAGCCCGCCGGTGGCTTCGACAACACCATCATCAGCGGGGTCCTGGACGCGGGCGACAAGCTGATCCGGGCCGCGCAGGGCGCGCTGAAGCCGGCGACGATCCTGAAGAAGGGCGATGTCGTCGGGTACGTCGACGACGGGCTCGGCGGCCGGACGCCGGTCGTGGCCACCAAGGACGTCACGGCCGCCGGCTGGGCCGGTCTGCAGGTGAAGCTGTCCTTCGCCTCCGACGTCGTACCGCACACCGCGAAGGCCGGCACCACGGTCGGCACGCTCACCGTGGGTGACGGCGGGGACGGTGCCGTGAAGGTGCCGGTGGCACTGGAGAAGGCCCTGACCGAACCCGGCTTCACGGACAAGCTGACCCGTCTCGGCTGAGCCGGGCCCCCGCTTCCGCACTGCCGCACCCTGCCGACGGAGCCCCGCGGCGGGGTGCGTGCTAGCGTCACGAAACGGGGCAGGTCGCCGGTCACGGGACGGGACCGCGAACTGGACGAGAAACGGCCGGTAACACCGAGGGACGCGGCCGAGAACAAAAGACGGGACACGGGGAGTGCCTTCAGGTGGCCACAACCGAGCCGACACGCGCCGACGACGCCGATCCGGACCCGGGATCCGGCCCGCGAATACGCCTGTCCACGGCTGACACGTACGGTCATCACGGGGACCGCGCGGACAGCGGTACGAACGGCCCTGCGGACGGTGGTGCGGACATCCGCACGAACGGCCGCACGGACGGCCGCACGGACGGCCGCATAGCCGTCCGGCCCGAGGCGCGTCCGGGCGGACCCGCCCGTCTCCTCGCCGCCGCCGAGCCCCTTCGGCAGCGGCTCCTGCAGCACCCCGTGGTCTCCTTCACCGCCCTCTCGGGCGCCCTGCACATCATCTGGTTCTTCACGTTCGCGAACAGCGGCGGTGACCTCGCGGCCCAGGACGCCTGGGCGGAGTTCGTCGGCCGGCACCCGGACTCGGCGTACAACCTCGCCTGGTACGGGGGCATGCACCCGGTCTCGTACAGCGTGGTGTCGCCGTATCTGATGTCGGTCCTCGGCGTCCGTACGACGATGATGATCGCCGGGACGGTCTCGGCCGGCCTGCTGACCCTGGTGCTGATCCGCAGCCGGGCGGTGAAGAACCCGCTCTGGGCCTCGCTCGCCGGGGTCTTCGCCCTCATCAGCAACGCGGTGTCGGGCCGGGTGACCTTCGGACTCGGCACGATGTTCGCGCTCGGCGCGGCCGCGGCCGTCTTCTGCTGGCCCTACCGGTGGCGGTACAAACGCTGGGCGAAGGCCCTGGTCGCCGCCCCGCTGGCCGCGCTCGCCACGATGTCCTCGCCGGTCGCGGGGCTGTTCGTGGGCCTGGTGGCGGCCGCTCTGTTCCTGCAGAAGCGGCGGCCCGGCGCCTGGGCGCTGGGGCTCGCACCCTCGGCCGTGGTCGGCGTCTCCGCGTGGCTGTTCCCGTTCTCCGGCACCCAGCCGATGACCATCGGCTCGGTGATACTGCCCCTGCTGTACGGCCTGCTGTGCCTGTTCCTCGTCCCCAAGGAGTGGACGACCGTACGGCTGACGGCCGCCGTCTACAGCCTCGGCGTGATACTCGTCTGGCTGATCAGCTCGCAGATCGGCTCGAACATCTCGCGGCTGCCGATGATGTTCGCGGGCGCGACGCTGATCGCCGCGCTGCCGTTCACGGTGCCGCGCTCGCGCAAGTGGTACGTGACCGTGGTGGCCTTCCTGGGCTTCGTCGGCTGGATCGGCTTCAAGACGGTCGACGACATCATCCACACGACCCCGGCCGCGTCCTGGGCCCGTGAGCTGGCCCCGCTGGTCAACCAGCTGCAGAAGGTCGGCGCGGAGAAAGGCCGGGTCGAGGTGGTCCCGGCGCGCTCGCACCGCGAGGCCTCCGCGCTCGCGCCGTACGTCAATCTGGCCCGCGGCTGGAACCGGCAGGCCGACATGGAGCGCAACCCGCTCTTCTACGACGACACGCTCAACTCGGCGAACTACCACGAGTGGCTGCAGCGGTGGGCCGTGCACTTCGTCGTGCTGCCGAAGGACAACCCCGACGGGGACGGCGGACAGCGCGAGCGGGCACTGCTGCAGCGCGGGATGCCGTATCTGAAGCAGATATGGGGCGACGCCAACTGGCAGCTGTTCCGGGTGACCGACCCGGCGCCGCTCGCCGAGCCCAACGCGGTGGTGGACCGGGCCGAGCAGGGCGAGATGACCCTCGAGGTGCGCAAGGCCGGGCGGATCCTCATCAAGATCCCGTACTCGCCGTGGCTGAGCGTCGTCGACGAGCAGGGCAAGAGCCTGAAGGCGCCGCAGGAGACGGAGGCGTCCAAGCACCGGGGCGAGGGCACGCCGAAGACGTACGACAACGTCAACGGGTGCCTGATGGAGACGCCGGAGGATGCGAAGGGGGACAAGTGGACGATGCTGGTCGCTCCGCGCACCGGGACATACCACTTGGCCGCGCCGTACCAGTTGCCCCGCGGTACGCCGTGCCCGGACGAGCTGAAGTGACCCTCCGGGGGCTCCGCCCCCAGAGGCCCGTCTCCCACCCGCGCACCCGACTCGGTCAGCTGCGTAGCTCCGTGACGTAGCGGTCCGTGCCCGGCACCGTGGGGATGAAGGGTGCCACCAGCTCCACCCGGCCCAGCCCCGACTCCCCCACCTGTTCGTCCAGCCCGGTGAAGTGCCCTTCCCAGCACTCCCGCGGATCCGTCTCCAGGAACCAGAGCAGTGTCAGGCGGGTGTCGACGCCCTCCACCTGCTTGACGTAGGTCATGCGGTCGCCGGGCAGCGGTGTCGGCCGGAAGACCGTCACCATGGCCGCCGCAGAGCCCGCCAGACGCCCCGGGAGATGGCGGCCGCGGAGCCACTCCAGCAGCTGCGCGCGTTGCTCGGCCGACTCCGCGTCGATCACCTCCACCACCAGTCCGGCGTAGGGATGGTCGAGGGCGTGGAAGTCCCTCGGGCCTGCCGCGCCGTCCCGGTAGACCGTCGTCTCGTGGTCCTGGAAGGCCGTGAAGACGTGGGTGCGGGCGTGGTGGACGCGGGCGTCGCGGTTGAGGCGCTTGTTGATGGCGACCGTCCACTTCATGTGGTCGTCGTAGCGGCCGTCGGTGATCCAGTACGTGGAGATGTAGCAGCCGGCCGTGACCGGCTGGGCTATGGCCGACTTCTCGGGATAGCGCAGGAGTTGCAGGTCGCGGGTGGCGACCCAGCGGCGGCCGGTGTACATCCAGGGCATGGCCATGGCGCCGGCGTAGTAGTGGTCGTCCTCGTACCAGCGGTTGTAGGCGTACTCGTGACCGGGATGCGGCTCGACCATGGTGATCAGGGCGTGGCCGGGGTGGACGCCGTAGGGGCCCACGGCGGCCAGTTCGGCGTACGTCTCACTACGGGTGTCGGTCTCCTCGGACATGAACGCTCCTCCCCTTCCGTCCTCCTGCACTCGCCCATACTCTGACGCTCCGTCAGATGATGCGCCAGAGCCAGGACAGCTGGAGGTCCGCCATGTCACTGCTCGCAGGCAAGACCGTCGTCGTCTCGGGGGTCGGGGCCGGCCTCGGCCATCAGGTCGCGGCGGCCGTCGTACGGGACGGCGGGAACGCGGTGCTCGGGGCGCGCACCGAGGCGAACCTCGCCAAGAGTGCGGCCGAGATCGACCCGGACGGCGCGCGCACGGCGTACCGGGCGACCGACATCACGGACGAGGGACAGTGCGAGGCGCTTGCCGGGCTGGCGCGGGAGCGCTTCGGCTCGGTCGACGCGGTGGTGCACGTGGCCGCCTGGGACTCCTACTTCGGCGGGGTCGAGGACGCGGACTTCGCGAGCTGGCAGTCGGTCATCGACGTGAACCTGCTGGGGACGCTGCGGATGACGCGCGCCTGTCTGCCGGCCCTGAAGGCGGGCGGCGGCGGGTCGGTGGTGTTCATCGGGACGCAGTCGGCGGTCGCCGCGCCCTCCCAGGTGAAGCAGGCCGCCTACGCCGCCTCGAAGGGGGCGCTGACCAGCGCGATGTACTCGCTGGCGCGGGAGCTCGGGCCGTACCGGATCCGGGTCAACACGGTGCTGCCCGGCTGGATGTGGGGGCCGCCGGTGCAGGCGTACGTCCAGTTCACCGCGCACACGGAGGAGGTACCGGAGGCGGAGGTGCTGGGACGGCTGACGGGACGGATGGCCCTGCCGGAACTGGCGACGGACGGGGACGTGGCGGATGCGGCGGTGTTCCTGGCCTCGGACCGGGCAAAGTCCATCACGGGACAGTCTTTGCTGGTCAATGCGGGCGAGCTGATGCGCTGAGGCGACGCGACCCCGGCGCGCTTGTTCACGCATATGAACTAAGGTCACCACGACGAACATTTTTACTCGCTCTTGACCTTCCGCTTCCTTGCCGTGCGTGCATGTTCGAAACCAGAGTTCACATGCCTGACCCTGGCTGCGAACCCTGGAAGGGGACACATGAACGGTCTCGACTGGGCCGTGCTGATCGGCTACTTCGGAGTGATGGTCGCGATCGGCGTCTGGTCGCACAAGCGCGTCGACAACGTCAGCGACTTCTTCACGGCCGGCGGCAAGATGCCCTGGTGGCTCTCCGGCATCTCGCACCACATGTCGGGCTACAGCGCGGTGATGTTCACGGGCTACGCGGGGATCGCCTACACCTACGGCGTCACCTCCTTCATCACCTGGTCCTTCCCGATCGCGCTCGGCATCGCCATCGGCTCGAAGCTGTTCGCACCGCGCATCAACCGGCTGCGCTCACGGCTCCATGTGGCCTCACCGCTCGAGTACCTCAAGAACCGCTACAACCTCTCCACGCAGCAGGCGCTCGCCTGGTCGGGCATGCTGCTGAAGATCGTGGACGTGGGCGCCAAGTGGGCCGCGATCGCCACCCTGCTGTCGGTGTTCACGGGTGTGTCGCTGAACCAGGGCATCCTCATCACCGGCGCGATCACCGCCGTCTACTGCACGATCGGCGGTCTGTGGGCGGACGCGCTGACCGAACTCGGCCAGTTCATCATCCAGTTGCTGGCCGGCGTCTCGATGTTCGTCGCGGTCGTGCTGAAGCTGAACGACAAGAACATCGGCTTCTTCGGCGCCTGGGACGAGCCCGCGCTGCACGGCCACGGCAAGGCGCTGGTCGGCCCGTACGGCACGGTCTTCCTCCTCGCGTTCCTGTTCATCAAGCTCTTCGAGTACAACGGCGGCATGCTCAACCAGGCCCAGCGCTACATGGCCACGGGCAGCGCGCGCGAGGCCGAGCGCTCCGCACGTCTGTCGGCGGTCCTGTGGCTGGTCTGGCCGGTCGTCCTCTTCTTCCCCATGTGGATGTCCCCGCTGCTCGTCCACGCACAGAAGCCGGACGGCTCGGACTCCTACGGCCTGATGACCGAACAGCTGCTGCCGCACGGCCTGTTGGGCCTCGTCATCGTCGGCTTCTTCTCGCACACGATGGCCATGTGCTCCTCCGACGCGAACGCGATCGCGGCGGTCTTCACCCGTGACGTGGCTCCGGTGATGTCGGCCAAGGCGCGGGCGTGGGGCGAGCGTTCGGGCCTGATCGCGGCCCGTGTGACCACGGTCGTCTTCCTCGGCCTCTCCATGGCGGTGGCGACCCAGGTCAACTCCCCCGCCTTCAAGGACATCATCACGGTCGTCATCAAGTGGGTGGCCGGCCTCATGGGCCCGATCGCGATCCCGATGATGCTGGGCCTGCTCCGCCCGTTCCGCCGCTCCGGCCCGACGGCTGCCCTCACCAGCTGGGCGGCGGGCCTGCTGGCCTTCTGGCTGGTCAACTACCCCATCAGCTGGAACGTCGACGGCGGCGTCCCGCTCCAGTACCAGGTCTCGATCCCGCTGGCGGTCTCGCTTGTCCTGTACATCCTGATCGGCTTCCTTAAGCCGGAGGACACCCCCGAGCGCCTGGCGATCATCGAGAGGCTGAACACGGACGGGGACGGCGCGACGGCGGTACCGGTGCCGGCCGGGGCGGGCGACGACGTCGTGGGGGCGCCCAACCAACCCCTGTAGCCTGCCGGTTGATCACCGGCTCGGCATGAACGGGGACGCCATGAGTATGGACGCGGTGCGGGCGGGCCTCCGTCCGGGCCTGAGGTCAGGCTCGCGGATACCGCGCCAGCCACCCCGGTGACGACCCGGCGGGGCCGTGCAGTGCGGGTCCCTGGGTCATCTCCATCGCGAAGTCGTCGGCGAGTTCCAGGATCGTGGGCCGCCCTTCCAGCTCGGTCAGCCAGGCCGGCGGGAGGGCGGTTTCGCCGTGCAGGGCGCCGAGGAGACCGCCGGTGAGGGCGCCCGCCGCCGCCGAGGGGCCGCTCTGGTTGACCGCGAGGCACAGGCCGTGGCGTACGTCCTCCCCCACCAGCGCGCAGTACACGGCCGCGGCCAGCAGCCCGTCTGCCGTGCCGTCGCCGGCCAGCTCCTCCACCCGGCCCGGTCCGGGCAGGCCCTGCCGTACCGCGCCGAGCGCGTGCTGGAGGGCGTCGGAGACCGGCTGGTGGCCGGGGCGGGCGGCGAGCAGCGCGAGGGCCCGCTGCACGGCGCCGTCCAGGCTCTCGCCGCGGGCGAGGCCGTGCACGATGACGGCGTACGCGCCCGCCGACAGGTAGGCGATGGGGTGGCCGTGGGTCTGCGCGGCACACTCCACGGCCAGCTGGATCACGAGCTGGGGCTCCCAGCCGACCAGGAGGCCGAAGGGCGCGGAGCGGGCCACGGCCTCCGGGCCGAGTTCGCCGGGGTTCTTCGGGGTCTCCAGGGTGCCCAGGGTCTCGTCGCCGAGCCCGACGAGCAGGGCCCGGGTCGGATCACGCCGGGCGTACAGCCACTCCTCGCGCGCCAGCCACCCGTCGTCCTTGCGGCGCTCGTCGGGCCCCCAGTCCCGTTGGGTGGCGGCCCACCGCAGATAGGCCCGGTGCAGATCGGTCGGCGGGTGCCAGGCGCCGGTGTCGCGGCGCACCTGGGCGCGGATCAGCCCGTCCACCGTGAAGAGGGTGAGCTGGGTGTGGTGCGTGACCGTACCGCGCTGTCCGTGCCCGAAGGCCAGGTCGAGCAGCCCCTCCCCGCCGTACACGGAACGGATCTCGTCGAGGGCGAGCGCGTCGGCCGGCCCGCCGAGCGCGTCGCCGACGGCAACGCCGAGCAGGGTGCCGCGCACCCGGCTGCGGAAGTCCTGCTGCTCGGCGCGGCCCCAGACGGCACCGGACGTGGCACCCATCCAGACCTCCTCACGGCACCGCCCGTACGTACGACGCTCAGCACTGTAATCGACCCGGGACGGTCGGTTCACGGGGGCAAATCGGCCCGGCCCGGTCATTCCCGTACAGCTATGAGCGCTTCGACCCCGTCCAGGATCCGGTCGAGGCCGAAGTCGAGCGGGTCGATGCCGGCCGGGCCGAAGGCGCCCTCGGCGATCGCCCTGGTGAGCGCGGGGAAGCGGTCCGCGTGCCGGGCGATCAGTTCGCCGGTGAGACGGTTCCACTCCCCATCCTGCTCCTCGTCGTGGTCGGACATCTGCTGGGCGAGGTTGCGGACGAGACCGACGAGGAGCAGAAAGACCTGGTGGCGCTGGGCGGCACCGAGGCCGGCCGGCTCCAGGGCGGCGAGCGCCGCGTCCAGCCAGCGCAGCTGCTGCGGCCCCATGGCCTGGCGGCGCATCGCGGTGGCGGCGAGCAGCCAGGGGCGGGCGGCGTAGACCCGCGCACACTGCCGCGTCCACTCCCGCACCCCTGCCCGCCAGTCCTCGTCCCGCACGCCCGACAGATCCGGTCCCTCGGCCAGCACCGCCTCCACCATCAGCTCGACGAGTTCGCTCTTCCCCGGGACGTACCGGTACAGCGCCATGGCGGACACCCCGAACCCGGCGGCCACCTTGCTCATGGAGACCGCGTCCAGTCCTTCCCCGTCGGCCAGTGCGACGGCGGCCGCGGCGATCCCCTGCGGGGTCAGCTTCGGCTTGGGCCCGCGGGTGGGCTGCTCCTGCTCGCCCCACAGCAGCGCGAGGCTCGCCCGCGGGTCACGCGGCTTGTCCTGCTCCTTGTCCCGGGCGGCCATGCCGTTCCTCCCCTTCGGTCCCGGCGAAGTCCATTGACTCCGCCCACCAACTGTATATACCGTAAACACAACTGCTGACGACATAAACAGTTTAGGGGGAACACTCATGCTGCTCACCTACCGGGCCCTCAAGCGCGCCTCGCTCGCGAAGAAGCTGCGCATCACCGCGCCGAACGGCATCGACGAGGGGTCGTACGTCCGGATCGGCGGTATCGACCAGTGGCTCTCCATCCGCGGCGACGACCTCTCGAACCCGGTGATCCTGGAGCTCCACGGCGGCCCCGGTGCCTCCAACCTGGTCTTCACACCGCGCACCCGCGCCTGGGAAGAGCACTTCACGATCGTCCGCTGGGACATGCGGGGCGCGGGCAGGACGTTCGCGGCGGGCGGCCCGGCCGGCCAGGGCGAGATGACGCTCGACCGCCTCCACCGGGATGCCCTGGAGGTGACGGCCCACGTCCGCGCCCGCCTCGAAGTCGCCAAGGTGCTCCTGGTCGCCAACAGCTTCGGCACGGTCACCGGCCTCCGCCTGGCGCGCAGCCACCCCGAGCTGTACTCGGCGTACGTCGGCACGGACCAGAACATCATCGGCGGCGGCCGCGACACCTCGTCGTACGAGGGGCTGCTGGCACGGCTGGAGAAGGCGGGCAAGAGGAAGGAGCTGGCGGCGATCCGCGAGATGGGCCCGGACCGGACGGCCTGGACGGCTCACCAGTGGTCGGAGTACGCGAAGATCGTGACGACCACCGACCCGCTGACCTACGACACCATGAAGACGGTGGTGATCCGCTCCCTCTGGTTCTCCCCGCTCCACAACCTGCGCGGGCTGCGCAGCTACCTGCAGGCCATGAACTTCTCGGAGCAACTGGGCCCGCAGTCGATGCCGGTCGACGAGGTCGCCGAGGGCACGTCCTTCGACCTCCCCTTCTTCCTCTTCCAGGGCGACAGCGACGTCCTGACCCCGCCGGGGCCCGCGCACCGCTTCTACGAGGAAGTCACGGCCCCGGTGAAGGACTTCGCCCTGATCCGGGGCGCCAGCCACTTCGCGTCGTTCCGCCACCCCGACCAGTTTCTGGACCTGATGCTGAGCAAGGTGCGGCCGGTGGTGACCGGGGAGACACGAGTCAGCCGGTGAGCCGTCCGACGCCGCACAGCCCGGCCTCCGCCTCGGCCGCCTCGCGAATCACGTGGATCTCCACGATGGCAGCTGCCGGATCCTGTTCGCCCGCATCGACAATGTGCTCAAGCTCGCGCAGGCGGACCGCGCGTTCCGGGTGCCGTTCGATGGCCACGAACACGGCCCAGGAGTGTACGAAGGCACACAGAGGGGCGAGGCTCCGGGTCTGCTGGACGTTGGTCGTGGCGTCGACGAGGTGTTGCGTGAGCTCGGGAATCCGGCTGGGAGCAATGCGCGCGACCGCTGCGCGCAGCGCGTCCGGCGTCAGCTCCTGCACAGGGATCACGGACCGTACGGGCGGGCGCCGTCAGACTTGGGGCAGGAAGCCGTGGTCCCGCAGCTCCTTAAGGGCGGCGGCGATCCCGAACTCGCTCTCCCGGAGCGACCCGGCCAGTGCCTGGACGCTGGTGGGGGCACCGTCGGGCAACCTCCGGAGATGGACCCCGACGCCAATCGCCATCAGGGACAACTCCGTGTGCAGAGCCAGGTCTTCATGCCCCGCAAAGATGCGAGCCTTGGGCGTGGGCCTGTACGTGTAGGTCACCGGGAAGTCTCCCTCTCCTGAAGGGGCAGTGGCTGGTCAAGCCGCTGTTTCGGACCGTGCCCGACAGCCGCGGCAATGGCCGGGGCGAGCCGACCGGAACGCCCGGTCGCAGCCGTCGCAGGTCTGGAGTGGCTCCGGGCGAGTGGGTGCGGGGGTGTCACGCGGGACAGTGGCCGGGGTCGGCAGACGAGGAGGCAGTAGGGCGGTGAGGCGATGGGCCAAGAAGGCCGCCGGGTGCTTGATCGACTCCTGGGGCAGGCCCGTGGTGAGCGTGCGCGCGACGGCTGTGGGCAGCACACCTCGCTCCAGCCACTTCGAAACGACCGGTTCCAGGCGGTGTACGTCCCGCTCGCTGAGGACCAGGCGGGAGTCGTACGCCCGGAGCCCGGCGAGCAGTTCGGCGGCCTTGCGGGGCGGCGCGGGAGCCTTCGGCGGGGCGGTGGCCGGCTCGGGGGCTCGTGCGGCTTCAGCCACCGCGAGACGCGGCCTGTTGTAAGAGATCGACCGGGTCACCACTTGGCCCGACGGAAGCCGCTCCTTCGGGCGTGCGTAGAACCCGTACTTCTCCAGCTCGCGCAGGGCGGAGGCGATCCTGATCTCCCCCTCGGGCAACGCCTCCGCCAGCGCCTTGATGCCGACCGGGGCACCCTCGGGCAGCGACTGGATGTAGCCTCCGATGCCTTTCGCCATCGTGGACAACTCCGGGTGCTGGAGCAGTTCATTGCTGATCACGGTGAAGTTGCCGTCGAGGCGTTCCTTCACATGGGTGACGCCGCTGGAATGCCGGGTCCTCGGGCGCGCGGGCGCGTTACGCTGCTCGTCAGTCACTGGGAAGCTCCTACTTCCTCGGTGATCAGGCCCTCGCACTGGGATGCCAGTCCCGGCGAGGGCCGATGCATGTCTGGGGTTGCTTTCGCCGACGTTGCACCACAACTGTCCCGCCGCGCCAGTTGCGTTGGGCATATTCACTCCGGCGGGTGATCGACGGGGGCGGTGGGGATGGGGTTGGTACTTTCCCCGGTTCTTTGGTCTTTGGCGTCGGGAGCCACCGGGTCACGCGCCGCCGCGTCCCGGTGCCAGTTCGGCCCAGACCGTCTTCGCGTCGGCGGGTGCCTCGTCAACGCCCCAGCGGTGCGCGCAGGCCGCCACGATCAGCAATCCCCGGCCGGTCTCCGCTGCCCCGTCCACCGGGTCGGGGATACGCGGGATCCGGTCGCCCCGGGCGTCGGTCACCTCGATGCGGAGCGTGCCGTCGTCGTGCAGCTTCAGGCCGAGCCGGAAGTCCCGTCCTCTGACCCGTCCGTGGAGTACGGCGTTGGCGGCCAGCTCCGCCACCACCAGCGCCGCCTCCTCGAACGGCACGCCCCACTCTCCCAGTTGACGCTCCGTGAGGAGGCGGGCGAGACGGGCACCTCTGCGGGTTGCCGACAGCTGGATACGGAGGTGGTTTTTCTGATTCACGTCACCCAGCGTGGCCGCCCCTCCCTACTCTGAACAGCGACGACCACGGTACGCAGCGTGACTGTCCGGGTGGCTGGTGCAGCCGTACTGCTCGTACGCCGGGAGGGGCAAGGGTGGAGGACGAGGAGGCCGAGGCCGTTCTCAAGACGGTCGGACGGCAGATCAAGACATGGCGGGAGTCGGCCGGGATGCGGCAGGCCGAGCTGGGGGCCGCGATCGGGTACGGCGAGGAGATGGTCTCGTCGGTGGAGCGGGGGCGCCGGCTTCCCAAGCCCGACTTCCTCGAGAAGGCTGATGAAGTTCTGGGTGCGGGTGGGAAGTTGTCCGTGATGAAGGAGGACGTGGAGAAGGCGCGGTATCCGAAAAGCGTTCGGGATCTGACCAAGCTGGAGGACGAGGCCGTTGAGATGGGGGCTTACGTCAGCTCTCACATCCATGGCCTGCTGCAGACAGCCGAATACGCCCAAGCGGTCTACACGCTGCGGCGCCCGGCATACACGGAGGACGAGATCGAACGGCTCGTCGCAGCGCGCTTGGCACGGAAGTCCGTCTTCGGCAGGGTGCCGCGCCCACTGATCACGTTCGTTCAGGAAGAGGTGACCCTACGAAGGCCGGTCGGAGGCAGAGAGGTTCTGCGACGTCAGCTGGAACACCTCTTGGAAGTCGGCCGGTTGCCACACGTGGAAATCCAGGTGATGCCTACGGACCGGCAGGATCACGCCGGGCTGAGCGGACCCATCCGGCTGCTGAAGTTCCGGAACGGAAAGACCCTGGGACACTTGGAAGTGCAGTTGCACAGCCGAGTGATCAGTGACCCCCGGGAAGTACAGATCCTCGATATGCGCTATGGAATGATCCGAGCACAGGCTCTCTCGCCCCGGGAGTCGATGGCGTTCATCGAGAAAGTGCTGGGAGACGAAGCATGACCACCTCCAGGCTGACGTGGTTCAAGAGCAGCTACAGCAGCGCTGACGGTCCCGACTGCGTCGAAATAGCCATAACCCCCGCAGCCGTCCACATCCGCGACTCCAAAGACAAGGACGGCGCCCGACTCGCCGTCGGTGAAGCCACCTGGACGGAGTTCCTGGCCTTCGCCGCGCCCTCCGGTCAGTCCTCGTAGCGCGCCCGCAGCGCGTCCCGGGCCGTTGTCACCCTCGCCAGCCTGGGGGTGAGCCTGGAGCGGTCGGCACCGGGGCTGTGCAGGAGGGTGTCGAGGCCGGTGGCCAGGGTTGCCAGGTCGGGCCACTCGTGCGGTACGGCGAGCGCGCGGTGGAGCCGGTTGTCCAGTTCGAGCCAGGCCTGGAGACCCGCGCTGATCAGGACCTCGACGAGGTCGTGCGGGGTGTGGGGAAAGACGCCCGGGTGCCGGGCCAGCCCCGCGCAGCTCGTCCAGTGAAGGCGCGCGGCGGCCATACCCTCTCGTCTGCTCACCTCCAGCGCCTGGCTCAGGGCCATGCCCAGACGCATGTCCGGTCGGATCTGGGGCAGCTGCTGACGGGCCCATTCCGGATCGCCCCCCAGGGTGACGTACCGCTCCAGGTCCGACCGCGCCTGTTCCAGCCGGCCGACGGCGAGCTCGGCCTGGATGCTGTTCCCCAGGGCCCAGGCACCCTCGGGGTCCAGTTGCACCGCACGGCGGGCATCGGCGAGCGCCTGGTCGTACGTGCCCCGACGGCGGTGGGCGCGGGAGCGGTGCACCAACGCCCAGGCATAGTCCGGCGTCAGGCTCAGCGCGCGGTCGAGGTCTGCCAGCGCGTCCGCGTCACGGCCGCGCATGCCGTGCAGGGCGCCCCGACTGGCGTATACGGAGGCGTAGTCGGGTTTCAGGTCGATGGCCTTGCGGTAGTCGGCGAGGGCCTCCTCATCGCGGCCGACGGCCCACAGTGCGTCACCCCGCTCGCACAGTACCCAAGGGGAGTCCGGATCCAGCTCCTTGGCCCGGAGAAGGTCGGCCAGCCGGAGGTCCTGTTCGCCACGCGCTCGCCGTACGCGAGCCCGCATGACCAGAGCCCATACGAAGTCCGGATCGATCTCCAGCGCCCGGTTCAGGTCAGACAGAGCAAGGTCCTGGCGTCCTTGCGCGCGGTGGGCGACTCCCCGCCCGGCCCAGGCGACGCGCAGGGTCGGGTCGAGCTCGACCGCACGGTCCAGATCTCGCAAGGCCGCTTCATAGCGCCCACGCATCCGGTGGCAGTCGCCGCGGCGAGCCAGAGTCACGGCGTTGTCGGGATCCAGGTCGACGGCCCGGTCAAGGTCCTCGGTGGCCGCGTCGAAGTCTCGCAGTGCGGCCAGAGCAGCGCCTCGGCCCGAGTAGGCGTGGGGCAGCCCTGTGTCGAGGGCGAGCGCTCGGTCGTACTCGGCCACTGCGCGCACGTGCTCGTCACCGGCCCGGAAGGCATGACCGCGAAGAGAGTGCGCCACGGCCCTGGACCTGGTGTCGAGGGGAGCACGGTCGAGCAGCAGATCCAGCGCGTCGGGGGCGGTCGAGTCCTCAAGGGCGCGCAACAAGTCCCCGCCCCACCGGGACACCGCTTCCGCCTGGGTGTCCGCTCCGGCTTCCACCAGCATCCGCGCCCAGCGACGAACCTCGTCCTCACCCCGCGCACAGGCCCGCACCACGGTCCCGAGCACGGACGCCAGCGCGGCCCGCTCCCCCGTGCACAGCCGGTGATAGGCCTCCGCCAGCCGCAGTTCCCGCCATGCCTCGTCGGCCCAGGGGTCGGCGAGACCGTCCTGCCGTTCGCGGCGCCAGTGGCCGAAAGTCTCTGCCAGCCGCCCGTGCCGCCGCGCCCACCCCCTCGGCGACCGCCTCCGCTGCAGCCGCAGCATCGGCGCCCGTACGACGTCGTGGTACTGCACCCGCTCGCCCCGGTCGCTGACGAAGGGCATGCCCCGCAGCCAGTCGTACAGGGCGTCGGCCTCTGCCTCCGGGCAGTCCGCCGCCGCGCGGAACACATCGGCATCCAGACGCCGGGGCAGCGCGCAGGCCAGGGCCACGGACCGGCGTACCGGGTCCGGCTCCCACCTCAGGAACCTCTCCACGGCCGTCGCGCTCGGGTCGCCCACGTCGTCCGGGTCGGCGGGGCGGGCCTCGGCGAGGGTGGAGACCAGGACAGGGAGGCCGCCGGTCAGGCGGAGCACCTCCGCCACCACCGGTTCCGCCAGCACGCCCCGGTCCGCCAGCAGGCCCCGCGCCTCCACCTCCGTGAACGGGCGGAGCGGCAGATCGGTCATGAAGTCGGCGAAGCCGCCCCAGCGGGCAGTGTCGAAGGGGCCCTGGCCGGCGGTGACGACGAGGACGTTGGCGGGCAGGGCGCCGTACCGGTCGGTGGTCATCAGCTCGTGCAGCCAGCCGTCGAGGATGGGGCCGGTGCGCTCGTACGTGTCGAAGAAGAAGGCCAGCCAGGGGACCGACGCCGTCAAGGCCGCCAGTTCGTCCAGCAGCTTCGGGGTCAGGACCCGCTCGGGGGACAGCACCAGCTGTACGTCCTCCTGGTTGCGGAAGCGTGCGCTGAGCCGGGCCTTCAAACGAGCGGTGGCGTCCGCCAGTTGGGCTACGTCCATCGCTCCGACGAGGGCGCCGGCGCCGGGGACGAGGGCGCCCACGCCCGCCATGCCCAGCCGGACGGCGGTCGTGGTCAGCGGGGAGGGGCCCTCGGGCGCCGGCTCCAGGGTCGCCGCCTCGGCCTCCGCCTCGTGCCGCCGCTCCCGGTGGGCGGCCAGTGTCTCCTCCAGCTTCTTCAAGCGGTGGCCCTGCTGGGCGAGTTGGCGGCAGATCGCCGCCAACGTCTCCGGCACGCTCCCCACGCCCTCGTCGACGTACGCGGTGAGCGCGCCCCGCTCCCGGGCGATCTGCTCCAGCTCCCGGACCAGGAACGTCTTTCCGACACCGGCGTTGCCGTGGATGTGGAAGAGGAAACGGTGACGTTCGTCCTCCGGGCAGAGGTCGAAGTTCTCCCGGAACGCGGCCCGTTCCTCGCCCCGACCCACGAAACCCGCCCGCCTGCGCCGTCCGATCAGCTCCTGCATCGACGGCCGTGCCTGCGCCATCCGTACGCCCCTCCCCCGAAGCCGGCTTGGTCATTCTGGCGCAATGCCGAGGGGAAAAGGCGGCCCTCGACAGGGGAGAATCCAGCCATGACCACCACCCCCACCACCGCCACCACCGCGACCGGCCGCACCTCCGGTAACGCGGTCGCTCTGGCCGCCGGTGTGCTCACCGGCATACTCGCCCTCTACATCGCCCTGGTCGCCCTCGGGAACATCACCGACTTCGGGACCAACCAGCAGTTCGTCCGGCATGTGCTGGCGATGGACACGACGTTCAAGGACGACGACCTGATGTGGCGGGCGATCACCAGCACCGCGCTTCAGGACACGGCCTATGTCGCGATCATCGTGTGGGAGACGGTGGCGGCCCTGGTGCTGATCTGGGGGACGTATCTCTGGGCGCGGCGCAGGGACGACCTGGCGCGCCGCCTCTCCACCTACGGCCTGCTGATGCTACTGCTGCTCTTCGGCGCCGGGTTCATCGCCATCGGCGGGGAGTGGTTCGCCATGTGGCAGTCGAAGACCTGGAACGGCCTGGACGCGGCGACCCGGGTGTTCCTGCTCAGCGGGGTGGCGTTGATCGTCAACCAGCTGCCGGGACAGCGCGCGCAGGACGCGGCTAGCTGACGACCGTGACCTTGGTCCCCTGATCACCGAACGCCCACAGTGCGGCTCCGTCCTCCTTGTGGAGGCGGATGCCGCCCAGCTTCTGGCCGTTCGCCGGTGGCGGCGAGGCGCCGTCCAGGGCGTTGGAGAAGGCTATGTTCACGCCGGAGGCCTTGGTGAAGTACATCACGTGCTCGATCTGAACGCCGTCCGAGCCCTTGAGGGACTGGATGCGCAGGGTGACCGAGTAGCGACCGGGCTGCGGGCCGACCGTGCCCGGCCACACCGCGAACGTACGGCTCGCCGTGCCGGTCGCGTCCACCAGCCACACGCGCTTCTCGCCGAGCGAGTAGACGATTCGGCGGCCGGTGCCGGACTCCCTCGGGAGCGTGTGCGGCGCCGGCGCCTTCGGCTCGGCGGACGCGTGTGCGCCCGCCGACGCCGAGGGGCTGGGCCCGGCCGTCGCGGCCGTGGGGTGCGGCGCGTGGTTCGCCTGTACCGCGAGGGCGACGACGACCGCGGTCGCCCCCGCCGTCAGACCGGAGACCCAGGCCCACGAGGGCAGTCGGGCAGCCACGGGTACGCATCTCCTCCGCTACGGGTCCCCTCTCAGCACGAGGGTCGGATCATCGTACTCAGTCCGGGTTCAGTCGAGGACCGGCAGGAGGGCGGGCAGGTGCCCGTCCGAGGCCTCCGCGGCCCGCCGGCGTTCCTGGGGCACCTCGCCGTAGAGCGTGGTGCGGGGCTTTGCCGGCCGGCCGGCCGCCTCGGCCACGGCCACCAGGTCGCGGATCGACTTGTAGGAGCCGTAGGAAGAGCCCGCCATGCGGGAGATCGTCTCCTCCATCAATGTGCCGCCGAGGTCGTTCGCCCCGGAGCGGAGCATCTCCGCCGCCCCCTCGGCGCCCAGTTTGACCCAACTTGTCTGGATATTGGGGATCCAGGGGTGCAGCAGCAGCCTCGCCATCGCCGTCACCGCGCGGTTGTCCCTCGTGGAAGGGCCGGGCCGGGCGATGCCCGCCAGGTACACCGGTGCGTTGGTGTGGATGAAGGGGAGCGTGACGAACTCCGTGAAGCCGCCCGTCCGCTGCTGGATCCCGGCCAGTGTGCGCAGATGGCCGAGCCAGTGCCGGGGCTGGTCGACATGGCCGTACATCATCGTGGAGGAGGAACGGATGCCCAGCTCGTGGGCGGCCGTGATCACCTCGATCCAGGTCGCCGTGGGCAGCTTGCCCTTGGTCAGCACCCAGCGGACCTCGTCGTCCAGGATCTCCGCCGCCGTACCGGGGACGGAGCCGAGGCCCGCTTCCTTGGCGGCGGAAAGCCACTCACGGACGGACATGCCGGTGCGGGTGGCGCCGTTCACGACCTCCATCGGGGAGAAGGCGTGCACATGCATACCGGGGACGCGCTCCTTCACCGCCTTCGCGATGTCGAAGTACGCCGTCCCGGGCAGGTCGGGGTGGATGCCGCCCTGCATGCACACCTCGACCGCGCCCACCTCCCACGCCTGCTGGGCCCGGTCGGCGACCTGCTCCAGGGAGAGCGTGTACGCGTCCGCGTCCGTGCGGCGCTGGGCGAAGGCGCAGAAGCGGCAGCCCGTGTAACAGACGTTGGTGAAGTTGATGTTGCGGGTGACGATGTACGTCACGTCGTCGCCCACCGCCGACCTGCGCACGTCGTCGGCCACCCGGCACAGCGCGTCCAGGGCCGGGCCGTCCGCGTGGAACAGGGCCAGGGCCTCGGCGTCCGAAAGCCGCGTGGGGTCGTCGGCCGCCGTGCGCAGGGCCTGGCGGACGTCCGTGTCGATGCGCTCCGGCACCATGCCCGGGGCTGCCGCCTCGCGCAGCGCCTCCCAGTCGCCGTAGACCTCGTCGAAGTCGGCGCGCCGGTCGGCCGTTCGGCCCTCGGTGTCGATCGACGCGTTCAGGTCCGTGCGGCCGCTCGCCACGAACGCCTCCTCCGGCTCCTGCCAGGGGTGCCCCTCGACCACCGCGTCCGGACGCGCCAGGCCGGTGTCCGGGTCCGCCAGCGCGGCCACGTGCGGACGCAGGCGCGGATCCAGCCAGGGTTCTCCGCGCCGGACGAACTCCGGGTAGACGCAGAGGCGTTCGCGCAGTTCGAAGCCGGCGGCCCGGGAACGCTCGGTGAGCTGCTCGATCTGCGGCCAGGGGCGTTCGGGGTTGACGTGGTCGATGGTGAGCGGGGAGACCCCGCCCCAGTCGTCGATGCCGGCGCCGATGAGCCGCTCGTACTCGTCGTCCACCAGGTTCGGCGGGGCCTGGAGACAGGCTGAGGGGCCCATGATGTGCCGGGCCACCGCCACCGTGGCGACCAGCTCGTCCAGTTCGGCGTCCGGCATGCCGCGCATCGCCGTGTCCGGCTTGGCGCGGAAGTTCTGGATGATCAGCTCCTGGATGCCGTGGTAGGCCCGGGAGACCTTGCGGAGGGCGAAGAGGGACTCCGCGCGCTCCTCGTGGGTCTCACCGATACCGATCAGCAGGCCGGAGGTGAAGGGCACCGAGGAGCGGCCCGCGTCCTGAAGCACCCGCAGCCGTACGGCCGGTTCCTTGTCCGGGGAGCCGTGGTGCGGGCCGCCGGGCTCGGACCAGAGCCGGGTGGCCGTCGTCTCCAGCATCATGCCCATGGAGGGGGCCACGGGCTTCAGACGCTGGAAGTCCGTCCAGGTCATGACGCCCGGGTTGAGGTGGGGCAGCAGGCCGGTCTCCTCCAGGATGCGGATGGAGACGGCACGGACGTAGGCGATGGTGTCGTCGTAACCGTGCGCGTCCAGCCACTCGCGCGCTTCCGGCCACCGGTCCTCGGGCTTGTCGCCCAGGGTGATCAGGGCTTCCTTGCAGCCGAGTGCGGCGCCCTTGCGGGCGACGTCGAGCACCTCGTCGGGGGACATGAACATCCCGTGGCCCGCCCGGCGCAGCTTGCCGGGGACGGTGACGAAGGTGCAGTAGTGGCACTTGTCCCGGCACAGCCGGGTGAGGGGGATGAAGACGCTCTTCGAGTAGGTGATGACACCGGGCCTGCCCGCCGCCTGAAGGCCCGCGTCGCGCACCCGGGCGGCGGACGCGGCGAGGTCGGTCAGAGCCTCGCCGCGGGCCTGGAGGAGCACCGCCGCCTCAAAGACGTCGAGGGCGACGCCGTCACGAGCACGTTTGAGGGCGCGACGCATGGAGTTCTCGGTCGGGCCGGTTCCGGAGGTCGCGGAAGTCGTCATCCTCTGAGCATACGTTCGGGCTGATCAGCGCAGCGGGCTGGCTACGCGGCTCCGCCGCCGAGGAAACCGGCGTACTCGTCCAGCACCCGCAGCACCTCCGGCTCGCCCGCCGACGGCAGTTGGACGACCGTCTCCTCGATGCCCAGCTCGGCGTAGTGGGCGAGTTTGCCGGGGGTCGGGTGGACGGCGTACGGGACCACCTGGAGGGCGGCCGGGTCGCGGCCGGCGTCCGCCCAGACGGATCGCAGCACGGGCAGCGACTCGGTGAGCCCGCGTCCGCCGATCGGCAGCCAGCCGTCGGTGTACTCGGCGATGTGCGCGAACAGCTTGGGGCCCGCCGCCCCGCCGACGAGGGTGCGGGGGCCGACGACCGGTCCGCGCGGCTTCTGCACCGGCTTGGGGAAGGCGAAGCTGGGCCGCACGCCGCCGAACTCCCCCTCGTACCCCATGGGTTCCTCGGACCACAGCGCCCGCATCAGGCCCATCCGGTCCCGCACCAGCTCCCGGCGGCCGCGCCATTCGACACCGTGGTCGGCGGCCTCCTCGACGTTCCACCCGAAGCCCAGGCCGAGGGTGAAGCGGCCGCCGCAGAGATGGTCCAGCGTGGCGATCTGCTTGGCCAGGTCGATCGGGTCGTGCTGGGCGACCAGCGTGATCCCGGTACCGAGCGCCAGCCGCCGGGTGACGGCCGCGGCCTGGCCGAGGGCGACGAAGGGGTCGAAGGTGCGGCCGTACTCGCGCGGCAGATCACCGCCGGCCGGGTACGGGGTGGTCCGCTCCACCGGGATGTGGGTGTGCTCGGGCAGGTACAGCCCGGCGAAGCCGCGCTGCTCCAGTTCGCGGGCGAGCCGCGTGGGGGTGACCGTCTCGTCGGTGAGGAAGATCGTCACGGCGATGCGCATGGGTCATCTGTACCGGGATCGGGCCGAGAAGTCGATACCGACCGGTCGGCACCGGCGACGGCGGGCGTCGCCGGACGCGCCCCTTCCCACCGGTCGTCCGACAGGGGCCGGTCCATATGCGCCCCCCTGGGCTCGATACCCGCCGATTTCCTTCCCTTCCTTGCATGTTCACGCCCATGGGGAACGCTCACCGGCATGTGTGATGACGACGCAAGGCTCGGAAGACGTTCACTGATCGTGACGGGCACCGCGGCCGCGCTTACGTTGGGAAGCGTGACCTTCGCGAGAGGGGCGGACAACATGCACCAGGCCGAGACCCGTACGGTGCGCGGCACGCTGCCGACCGGCTCGCCCGACTTCGTGTACGTGCCCGTCGAAGTACCCGAGGGCACCAAGGAGATCAAGGTCGCCTACACCTACGACCGCCCGGCCGTCCCCGCCGGTACCGCCGGCAACGCCCTGGACATCGGCCTCTTCGACGAACGGGGGACCGAACTGGGCGGGAAGGGCTTCCGCGGATGGTCCGGCGGTGCCCGGACGGAGTTCTTCGTCCGCTCCGACGACGCCACGCCCGGCTACCTCCCCGGGACGATCAACCCGGGCACCTGGCAGATCGCCCTCGGCCCCTACACCGTCGCCCCGCAGGGGCTGTCGTACGAGCTCACGATCACCCTCACCTACGGCGAGCAGGCCGACACCCCCGAGCCCGGGTACCCGCCGCAGCGGGCCAAGGGCCGCGGCCGATCCTGGTACCGCGGTGACTGCCATCTGCACTCCTGGCACTCCGACGGCCGCCGCACCCCCGCCGAGATCGGCGCGCTCGCCCGCGCCGCCGGCCTGGACTTCATCAACAGCTCCGACCACAACACGCACACCTCGCACGCCCACTGGGCGGACGTCGCGGGCGAGGACCTGCTGGTGATGCTGGGCGAGGAGATCACCACCCGCAACGGTCATGTCGTGGCGCTCGGCACGGACCCGGGTACCTTCGTCGACTGGCGCTACCGCGCCCGCGACAACCGCTTCGGCCGGTTCGCCCGCCAGATCCGCAGGTCCGGCGGCCTGGTCGTGCCCGCCCACCCGCACGCCACCTGCGTCGGCTGCAACTGGAAGTTCGGCTTCGGCGAGGCCGACGCCATCGAGGTGTGGAACGGTCCCTACACCCCCGACGACGAGGTGGCGCTGGCCGACTGGGACAGCATGCTGGTGGCGTCCGTGCGCGAGGGCCGGGCCTGGATCCCGGCGATGGGCAACAGCGACGCGCACCGTGACCCCGACCCGGTCGGCTCGCCGCAGACCGTGGTGTTCGCCGACGACCTGACCCGGGAGGCGATCCAGGAGGGCATCAAGGCGGGGCGCTCGTACATCGCCGAGTCCAAGAACGTCTCGCTGGCCTTCGGCGCGTCCGGCGGGCGGGGCGAACACGCGGGCATCGGCGGGCGGTTGGCGGTACCGCTCGACACCCCGGTGACGGTCCGCCTGGAGGTGTCCGGCGCCCCGCGCTGCACGGTCCGCTTCGTCACCGACCAGGGCGTGCTGCTCACCAGCGCCCCGCTTCCGGTGGCCGGCTCGGGGGTGGTGGAGTGGCGCACGACCCCGGCGTACGCGGCATACGTCCGGGCCGAACTGCGGCACGAGACGGCGGCGGGACCGCTTCCGGGGGCGCTGGCGGCGCTCACCAACCCGATCTTCCTCGGGCGCCGCTGACGGCGACCGTCCCCGGGGTGTGAGGTGCCCGCCTACCGGCGACCGTCGCGGCGGACCGCCTCGCGGCGGCTGTCCCGGCGCATGCCGACGATCTCGGCGACCGCGTCCAGCCAGTGGGCGACGCGGTCCTCGCCCTCCGGTGGGGTGACCGTCGCCGCGGTCTCCAGCCAGTCGCGCAGTACCGCTGCCGCCTCCCGGGACGGCAGCGGTTCGGCCAGCCCGGCCGCGTACGCCAGGCCGCCCGCCCGCACGACCTTGGCGACGAAGGCCACCGAACGCGGCACCACCCCCATCCGGTCCAGGGTGACGGCGGCGGCGACGGCGCCGTCCCCGAACAGGGCGGTGCGGAAGGCGTCCTGGGTGAGGCCGTAGCGGAGCAGCACGGACACGTCGGTGGTGGCGAGGACCTCGTCGTCGGTACGGGGTACGGAGGGCATGGCGAGCGCTTCCGGTTCTCGGATGGGGCGGGTCAGCGGACCGTGATCGTGTAGACGAAGAACGCGGGCAGGTCGTCCGGTGTGCCGGTGGCGGTCGGGAACGGGCTCATCGTGGTCGTGCCGGGGGCAGTCGGGTTCGGGAACGGAGCCGCCGACTCGGTGCCGCTGTGGCAGCCGGCCATGGGGCAGTGCAGAAGCTTCACCGTGGCCTTGCCGGGCCCCCGTGCCGTGAAGTCGAAGAACTGGGTGCCGTCGCCGCCGCCGGTGAGATCGCCGCCGCCCTCCTCCTCTTCCCGCTTGCCCCGGTACTTCAGGATGTCCGCGTCCGGCCGGGGCTCGGCCAGGTACCAGTTCTGCCCGAGCGCGGGATTCGCCGGCACCTTCAGGGTGAACTCGCCGCCCGCGTCGACCGTGATGCCCGCGCGCTGCTCGGTGCCGTACTCGTCGGCTCCCCCCGAAGCACCGCAGCCGGACAGGACGAGGACTCCGGCCGCCGTGGTGGCCAGGGAGGTCAGTACGGTGCGCATGTTCACGGTTGCTCAGCCCTGCTGGATGTAGACGGTGTCGACGTTGCCCTTGTGCGCGGCCGAGTAGCGGTCGTCCGCGGCCGCGCTGAGGTCTCCCTTGATGAAGTCCTCCTCGCTGACCCAGGTGGTGACGCCCCAGGGGTTGTAGATCTGGAGCTTGTCGCCCTCCTGGCCGATGATCATCATGCTGTGGCCGTGCCGGTCGTTGTTCTCGTCGTACCGCTCGATGTTGATGGGTACGGGCTTGCCCTCGGCGACGGACTTCTCGATGTCGGGCAGAACGTTGCGCCGGTCGTCCTCACCGCCCATGTTCTGGGTCTCGTAATGATCGCCGGTGTGCGGGCTGAGTTCCTTGTCGGAGATCTCCTCCTGCCCGTCCTTGTCCATGCCGGACGGGTGCTCGTCCCACCACCAGCCGGAGTTGTCGCCGTCGCCCTCTTCGTGCAGGCGGAGCTGTTCGTCGGTCAGGCGCTCGCGGAAGTGCTCCGGGTCGTCGTCCGTGCCGTCGGGGCCGCCGGTCAGTTCGAGGGCGTACACGGGATCCACGATGGCACGCGCGGTGACCGTGGAGGAGGGCACGCAGGTCTCACCGTCCTGGTCCCACAGCTTGCCCTTGAAGGCCTGCTTCTCCTGGCCCGTGACCGACGAGTCGTTGCCCGTCGTCACCGGCGCCAGGTGCTGCTGCAGCCACACCGCGTCCTTGCCGTGGATCTTCTTCGCGAACGCGTCGACCTCGCCGACGGAGTTGCCCGCGGCGAGGGCCTTCATCAGGTACGCCTTCTCCTGCGGCGTCTTCGCATCCGCCAGGAGGTGCTCCATCCGGGCCCGGTCCGCCGGTGACAGCTTCTCCATGGCGCGCCCGGACCGCTCCAGGTCGTTCGCCGTGAGGATCTCGTTCAGCTCGCGATCGCCGCCCGCATTGCTGGTGTCGGCCAGCATCAGCCGGTCGACCGCGGACAGGTCGTCGGTGTTCAGCTTGCCGGCGCGGGCTTCGGCGGCCCACTTGTTCAGCTCGCGGGCGGCATGGCGCGCGGCGTCGTCGGCGGTGACGGCGGCGTCGTGGAGCAGCTTCACGCCGGAGGAGGCCACGGAGCGGGCCTTCAGCCGCTCCGACTCCTCGCCGTCGTCCTCCACCCAGTCGTCGAAGAAGCCGTCCTTGCCGCCCAGCATGCCGCGTGCCTCGCGCAGTTTGACGCGGCCGTCGCCGTCGTCCTTCTGCGCGACCTTGAGCCAGTCGGCCAGATTCAGCAGGGCGTTGCCGCCGCCCCGGAGCGCCTCGGACATCTGCACGGCGGCCCGTGAGGCGCCGGAGATCGCGTCGGAGGCGAGGACGCTGGTGTCGCCGACCCACACGTCCGGCAGGCCCTTGCGGGCCACCTTGTCGACCCGCTCGGAGACGCCGAGGGCGTTGTCGGCCTGACCCCGGTAGCGCTTGCCGAGCGTCTCCAGGGTGGCCGGTTCGCCCACCGGGGCGGAGACGGCGAGCGCGGAGTCGATCGCGTCGATCAGGTCGTTCTTGCTGCCGGCCGAGGCGATGTCGTCGCACAGCCCGGCCAGCCGCTTGCGGCGGTCGGTGGTGGATTCCGTCATCGGGCGGTCCTCAGTAGCTCGACAGAGCCGAGGGACGCTCGGCGTACGCGGGCATGGTGCTGACACCGGTGTCGTTCACGCGGACGTTCGCGGCCTGTGTCCGGACGAGGCCGTCGCTGCCGCCGTAGGCACCCTTGGACGCGCGGACCTTGGTCCCCAGCTCGTGCAGCGCGTCCCTGAGCGTCTCGGCCTCCGCCTCCCAGGCCGCCGCGTAGGCGTCGAACGCCGGCCCGGAGTCGGACCCGCCCAGCACGTCCTGCGCGTAGCAGGCCGTGGGACTGATCGCCTGCGCGATCTTCCCGGCGTCGTCGCCCGCGCCGTCCAGTTCCTTCGCCTGCCCGGACATGCCGGACTTGACCTGATAGCCGTCCGAAGACGTGCCCATCACGTTCCCCCGTTGCACTCGGCCTTGATCGCGGGGGAGGCTAACACGCCACAGCCGCACGCCCATCCACAAGGCGCGGGCCCGCACAGAGCCGCCACATCGCATACGGAGGCCCGCGGCCGGGCGCCGCTCGTGGAGGAGAACAGGAGAGTCCGAGACATGTCCCGCAAGACCGGCCTCAAGCACCGGATCGTGACCCGCTTCCAGCGCCACCTGGCCAATCCGCTCAACCGGCGTCTGCCGTTCCAGACCCTCCTGGAGACCACCGGCCGCAAGTCCGGGCTGCCCCGGCCGACGCCGGTGGGCGGGCGCCGGGTCGGGGACTCCTTCTGGATCGTCTCCGAGTTCGGGTTCAAGTCCCAGTACGTCCGCAACATCCAGGCCGACCCGAAGGTCCGCGTCCGCATCGGCGGCCGCTGGCACCACGGCACCGCCCACCTCATGCCCGAGGACGACGCCGTGGCCCGCCTGCGCGCCCTGCCCCGGTTCAACAGCGCGGCGGTGCGGGCCTTCGGCAACGCCCTGCTGACGGTGCGGGTGGACCTGACGGACTGAGCCGGGTCACCTCACCCGGGCCACACGATCGCCTGCACCTCGCTGTACGCGTGCAGGGCGTAGGAGCCCACGTCCCGGCCGACCCCGCTCTTCTTGAAGCCGCCGAAGGGGGCCTCCATGTTGCGGCCGACCGTGTTGACGCCCACCCCTCCGGCCCGCAGCCGCCGGGCCACGCGGAAGGCGCGGGCCACGTCCCCCGACCAGACGTAGTCGATGAGGCCGTAGTCCGAGTCGTTGGCCAGGGCCACCCCCTCGTCCTCCTCGTCGAAGGGGATCACCGTCACCACCGGTCCGAAGATCTCCTCCCGGGCCACCCGCATGTCGTTCGCGCAGCCGGCCAGGAGGGTGGGGGCGACATAGAAACCCCGTTCCAGGGGCGGGCGTTCACCGCCCGCGACCACTGTCGCGCCTTCCTTGCGGCCCAGTTCGACGTACGACTCCACGCGCGCCCGGTGCTCGGCGGAGATGACCGGGCCCACGACCGTGTCCGCCTCCCGCGGATCACCCACCTTCAACCGGCCCGCGTACATGGCCAGTTGCTCGACCAGGCGGTCGTACACGCCCCGCTGGGCCAGCACCCGGGTCGGCGCGGTGCAGATCTGCCCGCTGTAGAAGGAGAACGTCGTACCGATCCCGGACACGGCCGACGCGAGGTCGGCATCGTCGAAGACGACGGCCGCCCCCTTCCCGCCCAGCTCCATCAACTGGCGTTTCATGTCCCGTCCGCACACCTCGGCGATACGCCGGCCGACGGCCGTGGAACCGGTGAAGCTCACCATGTCGACGTCGTCCGACTCGGCCGACGCCTCGCCCACGGCCACCGAGCGGCCCGAGACGACGTTCACGACCCCGGGCGGCACCCCGGCCGCCTCCAGGGCCTCCGCCATCCGGTACACGGAGAGCGGATCCTGCGGGGCGGGCTTGACCACCACGGTGTTGCCCATGGCCAGGGCGGGCGCGACCTTGCCGGCCGGGTTCGCCCAGGGGTTGTTGTACGAGGTGATGCAGGTGACGACCCCGACGGGCTGGCGCACCGCCAGCGCGCCCATCACCCCCGCCTTCCCCATCGGCCCGGCCTCGTTGATCTGCGGCGCGACGGCCCACTCGGCGGGCTCCACGGTGGCGTAGCGGCGGAAGCGGGCGGCGGCCACCCCGACCTGCATCGCCCGGGCCGTCCCGGCTGTCGCCCCGGTCTCGGCCCGCGCCAGTTCGGCGTACGGGACGAGCCGGTCGCGGATGATCTCCGCGGCCCGCCCGAGCACCGCGGCCCGCTCCTCGGGCCTGGTCCGCGACCAGGGCCCGAACGCCTCCCGGGCCGCCGCACAAGCCGCCCGCACCTGCTCCGGCGAGGCCTCCGGTGCCAGGCCGACGGTCTCCTCGGTGGCCGGGTCGGTCACCGGGTAGTGACCTGCGTCCGGTTCGACCCACTCCCCGCCGACGAACAGCCGCTGTCCCTGTCGCTCGGTCACCTGGTGCTCACCGTCCCGGTGTCCCGCCCGGAGCGCAGCACCCTGCCCGGTACCGCCCCGCTCACCACGTCGTCCCGGATCGCCGCGATCCCGTTGACCCACACGGCCCGCACCCCGAGCGCCCTGGAGTCCAGCCGCGGACTGTCACCCGGCAGGTCGTGCACCAGGGTGGCCTGGCCCGCGCCGATCCGCTCCGGATCGAAGAGGACCAGGTCCGCATGCCAGCCCTCCCGGATCCGGCCGCGCTCGCGCAGCCCGAAGAGCCGCGCCGGGTCGTCGGTCAGCATCTTCACCGCCTGCTCCAGACCGACCAGCTTCCGGCCGCGCAGACAGTCCCCGAGGAACCGGGTGGTGTACGGCGCCCCGCACATCCGGTCCAGGTGCGCACCCGCGTCGGAGCCGCCGAGCAGCACGTCCTCGTGCTGCCAGGTCTCGGCTCGCAGGGACCAGGACGCGGGGTCGTTGTCGGTGGGCATCGGCCACAGGACCGTACGCAGCTCGTCGTTGGCGCAGATCTCCACCAGGCAGCCGAACGGGTCCTGGCCGCGCTCGGCGGCGATGTCCCGGACCACCCGTCCGGTGAGCCCGCGGTTGGCCTCGCTGTAGGTGTCCCCGATGACGTACCGCCCGAAGTTCGCGAGCCGCCGGAAGACACCCGCCTCCTTGGACTCGGCCCGCCGCAGCATCTCCTTCCTGACCTCCGGGTCGCGGAGCCGCGCGATCCGCTCGGGGACGGGCAGTCCGAGGACCGGCCCCCACCCCGGGATGAGGTTCAGGGCGCAGAAGGTGCCCAGGGACATGTTCATCGGGGTGAGGATCGGCATGGTCAGCGCCACCACGCGCCCGCCCGCCTTCCGCGCCCGCTCGCTCGCGCTCAGCTGCCGGGGCACCCGCTCGGGAACGGCCGCGTCGACGGTCAGGACGTTCCAGTTCAGCGGCCGTCCCGCTGTCGCGCTCATCTCCACGAAGAGATCGATCTCGGCATCGCTGAACTGGTCCAGGCAGCCCGCGACGATCGCCTCGATCTGGGTACCCTCGTGCTCGCCGACGGCCCGGGACAGGGCCAGCAGTTCCTCGGGCCGGGCATGCCGGGAGGCCACGGGCTGCCCGTCACCGTCGGAGTGCGTACTGGACTGGGTGGTGGACAGCCCCCAGGCCCCCGCGTCCATGGCCTCGTGCAGCAGCCGGACCATCTCCCCGAGCTGCTCCTCGCCGGGCTGCCCGCCGACGGCCTCCGGCCCCATCACATGGCGCCGGAGCGCGCAGTGCCCGACCATGAACCCCGCGTTGACCGCAATCCGCCCCTCCAGGGCGTCCAGGTACTCGCCGAAGGAGTGCCAGTTCCACGGCGCGCCCTCCTCCAGCGCGACCAGGGACATGCCCTCGACCCTGGACATCATGCGGCGCGTGTAGTCGGCGTCCTCGGGGCGGGCCGGGTTGAGCGGCGCGAGCGTGAACCCGCAGTTCCCGGCGGCCACGGTCGTCACACCGTGGTTCAGGGAGGGTGTGGCGTACGGGTCCCAGAACAGCTGGGCGTCGTAGTGGGTGTGGGGGTCGACGAAGCCGGGGGCGAGGACGAGGCCGTGCGCGTCCTCGCTGGTACGGGCTTCGCCGGTGATCCTGCCGACGGCGGCGATCCGGCCTCCGCGTATGCCGACGTCGGCGACGAAGGCGGGCGCACCGGTGCCGTCCACGACGGTGACGCCCTTGATGAGGTGATCGAGCACAGGGGCTCCTTTCCAGCGCAGATACGTCGAACTCCCTGAGGGGTGCGGGGAACTGCGCGATCGGCCACCACGCACCCGCACCCGTCGACGGCGACTAGACGGCGGCCCGGAACCGCGACGTCCGATGCACAGGATCCGTGTCGATCTTCGGAATCACGTGCTCCCCGATGAGCCGGATCGTCTGCAGCGTCTCCTCCTTCGGCACCCCCACCGGCAGCCCGAAGCTCAGCTGGTCCGCCCCCGCCTGCTCCCACCGCTTGCACTGCCGCAGCACCTCGTCCGGGTCCCCGCAGATCAGCAGCTCCTCCTCGATGAGCAGCTCGACGAACTCGGGCGTGTACTGCGGCAGGGTCTCCGGCCAGACCGGGAAGCCCTCCGGCCGGGGAAACGTGTCGTGGTACCGGAACACCAGCGAGGGCAGATAGTGCAGCCCGCCGTTCACGGCGATCCCGATCGCCTCCGCATGCGTCGGCGCGCAGATCGCCGTCGTCGTCACCATCACGTTGTCGTTGACGAAGTCCCCGACCGGCTCGGCGTTCACGACCGCCGTCTTGTACTGCTCCAGCACCCACTCCATGTCGGAGACCTTCTGGATGCTGAAGCCGAGCACGCCGAGCCCCTTCCTCGCGGCCATGGCGTACGAGGGCGGCGACCCGGCCGCGTACCACATCGCCGGGTGCGACTTCCCGTACGGCTTCGGGAGCACCTTCCGCGGGGGCAGCTGCCAGTGCTTGCCCTGGAAGCCGACGTACTCGTCCTGGAGCCACATCTTCGGGAACTCGGCGATGGTCTCCTCCCAGATCTCCTTCGTGTAGTTCATGTCGGTGATGCCGGGGAGGAAGCCGAGGATCTCGTGGCTGCCGGCGCCCCGCCCGCTGCCGAACTCGAAGCGCCCCTCACTGAGGTGGTCCAGCATGGCGACCTTCTCGGCGACCTTCACCGGGTGGTTGACCTGGGCGAGCGGGTTGAAGATCCCGGAGCCCAGATGGATCCGCTCGGTCGCGTGGGCGAGGTAGCCGAGGAAGACGTCGTTGGCGGAGAGGTGCGAGTACTCCTCCAGGAAGTGGTGCTCGGAGGCCCAGGCGTACTTGAAGCCGGACTTGTCCGCCTGAATGACGTACTCGGTCTCCTCCATCAGCGCCTTGTGCTCGGCGAGCGGGTCGGTCTCGGCTCGCTTGCCCACGTATCCCTGTACAAAGAGCCCGAATTCCACGGCGGTTCACCGTCCCAAGTGTTTCTGACGATCCGTCAGATCCTGTTTGTTGGCCGACTGTCGCACCGGCCGCCTCGGCCGTCAATAGCTGACGATGAGTCAGATCACGCTGACACCCGCCAGCCATCCCCCGTCGATCACGAACGGCTGCCCGGTGATGTACGAGGAGTCGTCCGAGGTGAGGAACAGGGCGAGCCTGGCCACCTCCTCCGGCCGGCCCACCCGCCCGAGCGGCACGAGCTTGCGGTACAGCTCGTCCAGGGCGCGGCTCATCTCCTCGGGGTCCGCGTCCGGGTCGAGCCGGGCCGGGTTCGACATCGCCGTGTCGATGGCACCCGGACAGACGGCGTTGACCCGGATACGCCGGGCCGCGAGCTCCAGCGCGGCCACCCGGGTCAGCCCGAGCACGGCGTGCTTGGTGGCCGTGTACGTGCCCACGGCCGCCATCCCGGTGAGCGCGGTGTAGGAGGCGGTGTTGACGATGGTCCCGCCGTCCGTCATCTCCGGCGCGACGGCCTTCATCCCCAGGAAGCAGCCGACCTGGTTGACCTGGACGACCTGCATGAACTCGTCCAGCGGGGTGTCCACCAGCGCGTTGAAGCGCAGGATGCCCGCGTTGTTGACCAGCCCGTCGATGCGCCCGTACGCCTGCTTGACGAGCCCGACGGCCTCCTGCCAGCCCTCCTCGGTGCCCACGTCGAGATGGACGTAGAGGGCGCCTATCTCCTTGGCGAGCGCCTCCCCCTGGTCGTCCAGTACGTCGGCGACGACCACCCGCGCGCCCTCCGCCCGGAAGAGCCGCGCCTCGTGCTCGCCCTGTCCGCGCGCCGCCCCGGTGATGATGACGACACGTCCGTCCAGCTTGCCCATGTCCGCTCCTCAGTCCAGCCGGGGCGCCACCTGGGCCCCGAACGCGCCGATCTGGTCGATGAGTTCGCCGCGGCTCCGGCTGCGGAACCGCACCTGGATCTGGTGCACGCCCATCGCGCGGTACTCCCGCAGCGACTCGGCGATCCGCTCGGGCGCCCCGGTGAGGGTGCGCCGCCCGACGTCCCAGCCGGCGTCTCCGACGTAGAGAGGCTCGGTGATGGCGCCGACCGTCAGGGGGGCCTCGATGCCGTTCTCCTCGCGGAGCCGCCGCAGCCGCGCGATCTGCCCGGGCAGCCGGTCCCGTGGATCCCCCTGCGGCAGCCAGCCGTCGCCCTTCAGTGCGGCCCGGCGGACGGCGGCGGGCGAGGACCCGCCGACCCACAGGGGGATGCGCTCCTGCGCGGGCCGTGGCCGCTGTCCCAGGTCGGCGAAGTCGTACAGCTTGCCGTGGTGTTCGGGGTACTCCTCGGGCCCGAGGGCGGCCCGCAGTGCGTCGATCGCCTCGTCGAGGACGGCTCCGCGCCGCTCGAAGTCCACCTGGAGGACCTCGAACTCCTCGCGCACATGCCCCGCCCCCACACCGAGGACGAGCCGCCCGCCGGAGAGATGGTCGAGGGTGGCGTACTGCTTGGCGGTGAGCAGGGGGTGGCGCAGCCCGACGACGGCCACATGACTGAGCAGCCGGACGCGCTCGGTCACGGCGGCCAGATGGGCGAGGGTGGCGACCGGGTCGTACCAGACCGTGCTCATCGCCGGGGCCAGCCGGCGCGGAATGGCCACGTGGTCGCAGACGGCGAGGTAGTCGAACCCGGCCCGGTCCACGGCCCGCGCGATCTCGACCAGGTCGGTGGGCCCGGCGGTGGCCTCCCAGCCCTCCGTGTAGAGGGTGCTCTGCGACTGGACGGGCAGCTGGATGCCGTACGCGAGACTCACCGGGACCCCTGCCAGAGCCCGTCCGCCGTGAGCCCGAGCAGCTCGATGGCGTTCCCCCGGACGATCCGCTCGACCACGTCCGCGGGCAGGTGCCCCATCTGGGCCTCGCCGACCTCCCGGGACATCGGCCAGGTGGAGTCGGAGTGGGGGTAGTCGGTCTCGTACAGGACGTTGCCGACGCCGATGGAATCGAGGTTCCTCAGCCCGAAGGCGTCGTCGAAGAAACAGCCGTGGACATGCCCGGCGAACAGCTCGGACGGCGGCCGGTGGACCTTGTCGGCGACCCCGCCCCAGCCCCGGTTCTCCTCCCACACCACGTCGGCGCGCTCCAGGATGTACGGGATCCAGCCGATCTGGCCCTCCGCATACATGATCCTGAGGTTCGGGAAGCGCTCGAACTTGCCGCTCATCAGCCAGTCGACCATCGAGAAGCAGCAGTTGGCGAAGGTGATCGTGGAGCCGACGGCGGGCGGGGCGTCGGCGGAGGTGGAGGGCATCCGGCTGCTGGAGCCGATGTGCATGGCGACGACCGTGCCGGTCTCGTCGCAGGCCGCGAGGAACGGGTCCCACTCGTCGGTGTGGACGGACGGCAGGCCCAGGTGCGGAGGTATCTCGGAGAAGGCGACGGCCCGGACCCCGCGCGCGGCGTTGCGCCGCACCTCCTCCGCGGCCAGCCCGGCGTCCCACAGCGGGATGAGGGTGAGCGGGATGAGCCGCCCGTGCGCCTCGGGCCCGCACCACTCCTCCACCATCCAGTCGTTGTAGGCGCGCACGCAGAGCAGGGCCAGCTCCCGGTCCCGGGCCTCGGTGAAGGTCTGGCCGCAGAAGCGGGGGAAGGTGGGGAAGCAGAGGGCGGACTGGACGTGGTTGACGTCCATGTCGGCGAGGCGCTGGGGGACGTCGTACGAGCCCGCCCTCATCTGCTCGTAGGTGATGACTTCGAGCTTGATGTCGTCCCTGCTGTAGCCGACGGCCGTGTCGAGCCGGGTGAGCGGCCGGTGCAGGTCCTCGTAGACCCACCAGTCGCCCAGGGGTCCCTCGGTGCCGCCCGGTTCACCCATGACGGGCTTGAACCGCCCGCCCAGGAAGGTCATTTCCTTCAGCGGGGCGCGGACTATGCGTGGCCCGGTGTCCAGGTACTTCTTCGGGAGCCGGTCCTGCCAGACGTGCGCGGGCTCCACCGTGTGGTCGTCGACGGAGATGATCCGGGGGAAGTCGCTCTGGGTGTCCATGGCGCTCACGGTAGCGCCGATCTGACGGTCCGTCAGCTGGTGGACCGGGGCGACTGTGTGCGAAGACCGTGTGAGGGCCTTGTGTACTGCGGCGCACCGGTCTGTGATCGGCGTCTCCCACGGCTGACGCAACCGCCCCGAACAAGGCAAACTGACGGAGTTGTTCGTGATGCCTAGGGGGGCGAACGCATGGACGGTCGGCCGCGCGTACCTGAGCAGCGGCGTTCCGGCTCCGCGGCTGTCGCGGAGCCGGCGACGTTGCGCTTCGGCGTGCTCGGACCGGTGCGGGCCTGGCGCGGCGAGGAGACGCTGAACACCGGCTCCCCGCAGCAGCGCGCCCTGCTGGCCGCCCTGCTGCTGCGCGAGGGCCGTACGGCGACGGCGGCGGAGCTGATCGACGCGCTCTGGGGCACCGAGCCGCCGTCCCAGGCGCTGGCGGCGCTGCGGACGTACGCCTCCCGGCTGCGCAAGATCCTGGACCCCGGGGTCCTGGCCAGCGAGTCCGGCGGCTACGCGGTGCGGGGCCTCGGCGAGGGCGCACTGGACCTGGCGGTGGCGCAGGAGCTGGCGGCGGAGGCGGAGAAGGCGCGCGGCGCGGGGGATCCGTCCCGTGCGCGGGAGGTGCTGAACCGGGTCCTGGCGCTGTGGGACGGCGAACCGCTCGCCGGGGTGCCGGGCCCGTACGCGGACGCGCAGCGGGTCCGGCTGGAGGAATGGCGACTGCAACTCCTCGAGTCCCGCCTGGACATGGACCTGGAGCAGGGCTGCCATGCGGAGGCGGTCTCGGAACTGACCGCCCTGACGGCCGCGCACCCCCTCCGTGAGCGGCTGCGCGAACTGCTGATGCTGGCCCTGTACCGCAGCGGGCGGCAGGCGGAGGCGCTGGCGGTGTACGCGGACACGCGGCGCCTGCTGGCGGAGGAGCTGGGCGTGGACCCGCGGCCGGGCCTGCGCGAACTGCAGCAGCGGATCCTCCAGGCGGACCCGGCGCTCGCGGAACCCTCCACTCCCGCGGCGGAGCCTGCCGTGGTGCCGGTGCGCCCGGCCCAGCTGCCGGCTTCGGTCCCCGACTTCACGGGGCGCGCCGCTTTCGTGGACGAGCTGAGCGCGGTGCTGGCGTCGGCGTCCGAGGCGGCGGCCGAGGGCCGCGTGATGGCGGTGTCGGCGCTGGCCGGGATCGGGGGCGTGGGCAAGACGACGCTGGCGGTGCACGTCGCCCACCGGGCACGCCCGGCGTTCCCGGACGGGCAGCTGTACGTCGACCTGCAGGGCGCGGGACCACGGCCCGCGGAACCGGAGACGGTGCTCGGCTCCTTCCTGCGCGCCCTGGGCACGGCGGACTCGGCGATCCCGGACAGCCTGGAGGAGCGAGCGGCCCTGTACCGGTCCGTACTGGACGGCCGCCGGGTCCTGGTCCTGCTGGACAACGCGAAGGACGCGGCACAGGTACGGCCGCTGCTCCCGGGGACGGAGGGCTGCGCGGCCCTGGTGACCTCCCGGGTACGGATGCTGGACCTGGCCGGGGCACACCTGGTGGACCTGGACGTCATGTCCCCGGACGAGGCGCTCGCCCTGTTCACGAAGATCGTGGGCGAGGAGCGGGTGGCGGCGGAACGCGAGGCGGCGCTGGACGTGGTGGCCGCGTGCGGCTTCCTCCCCCTGGCGATCCGCATCGCGGCCTCCCGCCTGGCGGCCCGCCGCACCTGGACGGTGTCGGTCCTGGCCGCGAAGCTGGCGGACGAGCGCCGCCGCCTGGACGAACTCCAGGCCGGCGACCTGGCCGTCAAGGCGACGTTCGAGCTGGGCTACGGGCAGCTGGAGCCGGCCCAGGCCCGGGCGTTCCGTCTGCTCGGCCTGGCGGACGGCCCGGACATGTCGCTGGCCGCGGCCGCGGCGGCCCTGGATCTGCCTCTGGAGGAGACGGAGGACCTGCTGGAGTCCTTGGTCGACACGTCCCTGCTGGAGTCGGCGGCACCCGGGCGCTACCGCTTCCACGACCTGGTCCGGCTCTACGCGCGTGCCTGTGCGGAAAGGGACGAACAGCCGCGTGGTGAGCGGGAGGCCGCGATGTCGCGGTTGCTGGACTTCTATCTGGCCACGGCGGCGGGGGTCTATGCGATCGAGCGGCCGGAGGACCGACTGGTGGATCACCTGGAGGCGACGGAGTACCCGGGGCTGACATTCGAGGACCGTCATCAGGCCCAGGACTGGCTGTATGCCGAGGCGATCTGCATGCTGGCGTGCGTGCGGCAGTCCACGAGCCCGGCCAGGCTGCCGCGCGCTGTCGATCTGCTGTGGGCGGCCATGGACCTGACGGAGTCCGGCGCCAACTCCAGGGAGTACGAGACGACCGGGATGTCCACACGCGCGGCCGCGAGCACCGTCGGGGACCAACGCACGGAAGCGAGAGCTCTCGTCACCCTGGCCAACGGTCACCACGTCTCGGGCCGGTTCGAGCTCGCGGATCAGGAGGCCGCCGAGGCCTACCGGCTGGCGCAGGTGGCCGGAGACCCCCTCACCAGTTGCTGGGCGTCCAACGTGCTCGGCGTCATCGCGCTCTACCAGGGCCGCAACGAAGACGGTGAGACACACCTGACCCGCGCCATCGACAGCTTCCGCGACCACGGAGACCGCGCCGGTGAGGCGGCCGCCATGTGCAACCTCTCGCGGATCCATCTGGCCTTGGGGCGAACCGCGAGCGCGGTGTCTCTGGCCCAGCAGGTCACCGACATGTACGACGACATGGGACACGCGCTGCGAGGGGCCAACGGCCGCTACGCACTGGGCCTCGCACTCACCCAGAGCGGTCGTTACGCGGAGGCCACCGACCGCCTCCAGGAAGCCCTGGAGGTCTTCCGCGACAGCCGGCAGCGGCTGTGGGAGGGCATGACCCTCTTCCGCCTCGCCGAGGTCGACCTCGCAGCCCGGCGTCTGGCACAGGCCGCCACCAACGCGGAGTCGGCCCTGACCCTCCTGCGCGGGATCGGCGGCGAGTGGCGGCGCGCCAATGTGCTCACCGCGCTCGGCCGGGCGCTGAGCGGCATCGGGCAGAGCGGTCGTGCGCAGGTGTGCCTGCAGGAGGCGCTGGCCATCTTCGAGGCACTCGGTGCAGCGGAAGCCGATGAGGTGAGGGCTCTGCTCAAGCCGCTCGCGGTGGCCTGAGAGCAGGCTCCTGCACGTTCATCGTTCGTTTATCGCCGCACGGCACTCTCAGTGGTGTCGATCCGTCGCCTCGGGGGGCAGACGGGACGTCACATGGCCGCGCCTTAAGGTGTACCGGCCCAGAAGTGCCCGCTCGGCGGCCCTAGGGGGAGCTGCCGGGCGGGCCTTTCGACCCATCGCACAGAGCATCAGGGGAGCAGACATGAGCGACGCCAAGAAGAAGCCGGCGACGGAGACCTCGGCCGCCGAGGTGACCACGCTGAACACGCACGCCACCAGTGAGCCGCTGAAGCCGACCACTGTGGCGGCGGGCGAGGACTCCGGCGTGGCCACTCCGGACAACACCCACGCCACCGACGAGAAGGCCTGACCAGACCTTTCACCCGACGGGGATCGGCCGCGGCGGCGCGGAGGGGGAGCCGTCGCGGCCGAGGTGTGTCCGGAGCCTGATCCACGCGGAAGCACCCAGGCCGAGTTGAGTACCTGTGCTCACGTCCGGGGTGTCCCGGCATTGCGAGTATCGGCGCAGCGGCGCGAACGACAGCGCCGGCTCCATCCAGCTGAGACAGTTACGGAGACTCGCCATGTCCCGACGTATCGCCCTGTCCGTGGCCGCCGGTGTCGTCGTCCTCGGAGGCGCCGGAGCCTTCGCTCTCGCCCACGCCGGAGAGCAGCCGCCCGCGCTGGCCCACAGCACCGCCCGCTACGCGGCCCCCGGCGGCGACCGGGACGGCTCGTTCACCTTCACCACCGAGGTCACGGCGTCCTCCGGGGTCAAGAGCGTGAGGGTTCTGGCCTGGCCCGCGCACTCCTCGCTCGCCGGGAAGGAGCCGACCGCCAAGGAGCTGGCCGAAGCCGACCCGGCCACCTGCAAGCCCGCCGGCGAGGACACCGTGCGGTGCGCCTACAGGACCGCCGTGACCGGCCCCGAGGCCGCCTCGGCCCCGCGCGGTCCCTGGCACGTCGCCGTGCTCGCCACCGCCGAGAACGGCACCACCACCCTGGACACCAAGGCGGCCGGCTTCACCTTCGGCTGAGCAGACCGCGGAGACAGCCGAGGGCGCTGCCCCACGAGGACGCGCGCGTTCCCTCACCGGGCGGTCCGACGGCGACCGGAAGCCGCCGCCCGGCAGCATCGGCTCACCGCCCCCGCAACTCCCCCTTCACCACTTTGCCGCTCGCGTTCCGCGGCAGCTCCCCCACGAACTCCACCGCCCTCGGCACCTTGTAGTTCGCCATCTCGCGGCGGGACCAGGCGATCAGGTCGTCACAGGTCAGGGTCGAGTCCGGGCGGCGGACCACGAACGCCTTGCCCACCTCGCCCAGCCGGGCGTCGGGGACGCCGATCACCGCCGCGTCGGCCACGTCCGGGTGCAGGGCGAGGAGCTGCTCTATCTCGGCGGGATACGCGTTGAAGCCGCCGACTATGAACATGTCCTTGAGACGGTCCGTGATGCGGAGGTTGCCGGCCGGGTCCAGGACACCGACGTCGCCCGTGCGCAGCCAGCCGTCCGGGGAGACCACCTCGTCCGTCGCCGCCTGGTCCTCGTAGTAGCCGCGCATGACGTTGAAGCCCCGGACCAGTACCTCCCCGGGCGTGCCGGGCTGTGCCGGTGCGCCCCCGGGATCGACGACCCTCACCTCCGTGCCCGGGATCGCGCGGCCGGACGTGGAGGCGATCACCGACGGGTCGTCGCCGCGGCGGCACATCGTGACGATGCCGCTCGCCTCGGACAGGCCGTAGGCGGTGAGGACCGTGCCGACGCCCAGTTCCTGGCGCAGGCGTTCCACCAGCCGCAACGGCACCACGGCCGCGCCCGTGACCACGAGCCGCAGCGCCGCCAGGTCGTGCGCGTCCCGGGCCGGATGGTCCAGCAGGGACTGGTGCAGGGTCGGCGGGCCCGGCAGGACCGAGACCCGCTCCGCCGCTATGTTCGCCAGGGCCGTGTCCACGTTGAACACCGGCTGGGGGATCATCGTCGCCCCGCGCATCAGGCACGCGATCACGCCGGCCTTGTAGCCGAAGGTGTGGAAGAAGGGGTTGACGATCAGGTAGCGGTCCGTGGTGCGCAGGCCTGCCAGGTCCGCCCAGATCTCGTACGCGGTCAGCGTCTGCCCGTGGGTGATCAACGCCCCCTTGGGGCGGCCCGTCGTCCCCGAGGTGAAGATGATGTCCGAGAGGCTGCCGCCTTCCAACTCGTCCTCACGAGCCCGCACTTCGGATTCTCCCACCCCCTCCCCACCTGCCAGGAAGTCCTTCCAGGTGCGGAAGTCCTGCGGTGCGTCGTCCGAGAGAACCACCACCTGGTCCAGGGCCGGGAGCCCGGGCAGCGGGTGGCCGGCGCCGTCCGAGGGGCCCGCCGCCCGCCTCAGTGACGCCACGTACGACGTGCCCAGGAACGTGCCCGTGACGAACAGCAGCCGTGCCCCGCTGCGGCGCAGCACGTCCGCCGCCTCCGTGCCCTTGAAGCGGGTGTTCAGCGGCACCAGCACCGCGCCCGCCGACACCGCGCCCAGCGCCGCGACGATCCAGTCCAGGGAGTTGGGGGCCCAGACGGCGACCCGGTCGCCGATCCGCACGCCGCTCGCCATGCAGGCGGCCGCCGCACGCTCCACCCGGGCGCCCAGCTCCGCGTACGTGATCCTCGTACGGCCCTCGACCACCGCCTCGGTGTCCGCGTACCGCTCGGCCGACGACCGCACCAGACGAGGAATGGTGCCCCAATCGCTCACAGCAGACCTCCCCCACACACATAGCTGACTGACCGTCAGATTAGCTGTAATCTGACGGGCTGTCAGCAGCTGGGCAGGCTCGCGGAGGTGGGTGCACCATGGCAGGAACGGGGCTGAAAGACGCCACCGCCATCGTCGGGATAGGACAGACCCCATTCGCCAGACAGCTCCCGGAGGACGAGAAGACACTCGCCTGCCGGGCCGTCGTCGCCGCACTCGACGACGCCGGGATCGCGCCCGGCGAGGTCGACGCCCTCGCCTCCTACACCATGGAGGAGACCGACGAGGTGGAGCTGGCGAAGGCGGTCGGCTTCGGTGATCTGACCTTCTTCAGCAAGGTGGGGTACGGGGGCGGCGGCTCCTGTGCGACCGTCGCGCATCTCGCCGCCGCCATCGCCGCCGGGCAGGCCACCGTCGGGGTCGCCTGGCGGTCGCGCAAGCGGGGCAGCGGACCCCGGCCGTGGACCAACACCGCCGTCCAGCTGCCCACTCCGGCCCAGTGGACCCGGCCCTTCGGACTGCTTCGGCCAGCCGACGAGATCGCCATGCTGGCACGGCGGTACATGCACGAATACGGCGCCACCCGGGATCACCTGTTCAACGTCGCTCTCGCCTGCCGGAACCGGGCCAACCAGAATCCCGCCGCGGTGATGTACGAGCGGCCGCTCACGCGCGAGATGTACATGACCTCCCGCTGGATCAGTGAGCCCCTCTGCCTCTTCGACAACTGCCTGGAGACGGACGGGGCGCTGGCCTGCGTGGTCGTCAGCAGAGAACGGGCCCGGGACTGCGCCGAGCGGCCCGTCTACGTCCACTCCGCCGCCCAGGGCCTGCCCGCCCAGCACCACGGCATGGTCAACTACTGGAACGACGACCCCCTCACCGGCCCGGCCTGGACCGCCGCCCGGCATCTGTGGAAGCACGCCGACCTCACGCCCGAGGACGTGGACGTGGCGCAGATCTACGACGCGTTCACGGCCCTGATACCCCTCTCGCTGGAGGGGTACGGCTTCTGCGGCAGAGGGGAGGGCGGGGCCTTCACCGAGCAGGGGGCCCTGGAGATCGGGGGGCGGCTGCCCGTCAACACCGGTGGCGGCGGGCTCTCCGAGGCCTATGTGCACGGCTTCAACCTCATCAACGAAGGGGTGAAGCAGCTGCGCGGCACCAGTACCGCGCAGGTTCCCGGGGCCGCCACCTGTCTGGTCACCGCCGGCGAGGGTGTCCCCACCTCCGCCCTTCTGCTGAGGAGTTGAGCCAGCCATGCTGACCCCCGTCACCGACACCGACGGCGCCCCCTTCTGGGAGTACGCCGCCCGCGGCGAGCTGCGCGTCCAGGCCTGCACCGACTGCGGCGAGCCCCGCTTCCCGCCCCGGCCCTGCTGCCCGCACTGCCAGTCCTTCGCGAGCGAGTGGCGGCCCGTCTCGGGGCGCGGGCGCGTGTGGTCCTACGTCGTGCCCCATCCGCCGCTGCTGCCCGACTACGCGGAGCAGGCGCCGTACAACGTGATCGTCGTGGAGCTGGAGGACGCGCCCCGGATACGGCTCGTCGGGAATCTGGTGAGCCGCGCCGGGGCACGGCTCGACTCCCTCGACCCGCAGCGCGTCAGGATCGGCGCCCGGGTCCAGGTCGTCTTCTCCGGCGGGCTCCCGCAGTGGGTGCCGGCGTGAACACCCTCGATCTCCTGGCGGACAAGGACGCCGGCGTCGCCGTCGTCACCCTGAACCGGCCCGAGCGGCTCAACGCGATCGACGGCGCCATGGCCCGGGAACTCGTCGAGGTCTGGCGCGAGGTGCGGTTCGACGACTCCGTGCGGGCCGTCGTCCTCACCGGGGCCGGGGAGCGGGCCTTCTGCACGGGCATCGACCGGGACTTCGTCGTCCCGCAGCCCTCGTCGCCGTACATGCAGGACGATCCGCTGCTGGGCATCGGGCCCAAGGCGAACGACCTGTGGAAGCCGGTCGTGGCCGCCGTGCGGGGCATGGCCTGCGGCGGGGCCTTCTATCTGCTGGGCGAGAGCGAGTTCGTCGTCGCGGACACCACGGCCGCCTTCTTCGATCCGCACACGACGTACGGGATGGTGAGCGCGTACGAGTCCATGCTCATGGCCCAGCGGATGCCGCACGGGGAGGTGGCGCGGATGATGCTCATGGGGACCGCGGAACGGATCTCCGCGCAGCGCGCCCTCGAGATCGGCCTGGTCTCCGAACTCACCGAGCCGGGCGGGGCGTTGGCGGCGGCCGTACGGTGCGCCCGCGTCATCGCCGGGCATCCGGCGGAGGGCGTGCAGGGAACCGTACGAGCCCTGTGGGCGGCCAAGGAGGCGGCGCGCGCGCAGGCGTTCGCGCAGGCGCCGCATCTCATCGCCCTCGGCAATCTGCCGGCGGAACGGCAGACGGAACTGTTCACCGGGAGGCGGAGGGAGTACCGGGTGCGCTAGCTGAGCGGGGCTTCCCGGTCCGCCGCGCAGTGGTCGACCGATGGCAGGAGGCGCTTGCCGAGCGTGACCCGGGTGGTCGCCCTGCCGTTCGCGGGCACGGACACTTCGGCGGATGCGTTGTTCAGGAGGAGGGTGCCGTCGGCGTCGTAGAAGGTGACCCGGGCCTGGAAGTCGGCCCTGCGGCTGTTCGGGTTGGTGATCTCGACCGTCGCGTACGGCGTCTGCTCGCTCGCGCAGCTGATCAGCTTCGCCGTCCCGTCCGCGAGCGGCCTGCCGGTGCTGCCGCTGGAGGACGTGGCTCGGTTCGTGGGCCGGCGGTGGTAGCCGCCCGTGCCGCCGCTGCTCCCGTAACCGTCGTCGTCCGAGTCGTCGTAGGACGACCCGCCGCCGTACGAACCGCCCCCGGACGTCGACGACGACGAACTGTCGTGGTCCTGGTGCGAACTGCTGCACCCGCCGCCGCTGCCGCTGTGCCGGCTGTGACCATGGCCCCGTGAGAAGCCCGTCAGAGCCAGTACCACCAGTGCCAGTACGGCCGTAAGCCTGAGTCCGCGCCCCCGATGCCTCATACCATCACCCTATCGGGGCATCCGGCGTCGCTCACGCTCCGCGTGGCGGCGCATGCGCACCGGGGCTAGCGTCTTGTCCGGGAGAGCGGCGACGTCAGCGCCGCTCACCAGGGCCGGCGGCCGCCGTCCGAACCCTTCCGTGTACCCGTACGACGGCCGTCACCCGACCAGGCCCGCCCCGGTCAGGCGGTGCGGGCCGTTCCCGTCCCCTTCTCCGCGTCGAGCGCGTACACGCAGCGGTCCTTGCTGCACGCGTACACCACCCCGTCCTTGACGACCGGCGAGCCGGTGATCTCGCCGCCGGTGGCGAGCTTCCAGCGCAGGCGGCCGTCGTCGGCCTTGAGGGTGTAGAGGAGATGGTCGGTGGAGCCGAAGTGGATGCGGCCCTCGGCGACCGAGGGTGCGCCCACGACCTCGCCGCCGGCCTGGAAGCGCCACTTGGGGGTGCCGGTGACCGCGTCCAGGGTGTACAGACCCCTGCCGCTGCCGACGTGGACGTGCCCGGCCGCCACCAGGACCGGCTCGATGGAGGAGCGGGCCTCGGTGGCGATGCGCCAGCGGTCGCGGCCGTCGGTGGCGTCGAGGGCGTAGACCGTGCCCAGGTAGTCGGCGAGGTAGACGCCGCCGCCGGTGACGGCGGGGCCGGGGGCGAAGGCGGGCGGACAGAGGAAGACCGCGGGTGCCTCGAAGTGCCAGCGCACCATGCCGCTCGCCACGTCGATCGCGAGGACACGGGTGCCGGCCGTGACGTAGACGTAGCCGTCGGGGGCCGGGGTGATGCGGACCGGGACGCCGCCGCAGGAGGCCGCGTCGCCGATGGGGTAGGACCAGCGCTCTTCGCCGGTGCGGGCCTCCAGGGCGCGCAGCCGGGCGTCCTGCCAGACGTAGACGGTGCCGTCGTGGACGGCGGGGCCGGACTCGGGGGACTCGAAGTCGGTCTGGCAGCCGGAGATCTCCCACAGCTTCTGGCCGCCCGAGGCTTCCCAGGCCTGGACGCCGCCGCCGCGGGTGCCGGTGACGACCGTGCCGCGGTCGGCGTGCAGGGAGTACACCCAGGCGTCCGTGGACAGCCGCCACAGGTCGCCGCCCTCGCGGGCGTCCAGGGCGAACAGGGTGGGGCCGTCGGAGGCGTGGATGCGGCCGTCGGCGACCGCCATGGACCAGGCGACGTCCCGGGTCTTGAAGCGGCGCCGGCCGGTGGCCACGTCCAGGGCGTGCACCTCGAAGGAGGTGACGTAGACGAGGTCGCCGTCGACGGACGGGGTGCCCCAGACGTCGTTGGACATGCGGAAACGCCAGGGGCGCCAGCCGGACGCGGTCTCCGGGGGCACGGCCGGGGCGGGGGGTACGGCGGGGTCGACACCGTTGACGCCGGGACGGGGGCGGGACCAGCTGGCGACCAGACCGGCCTCCGGCGGGGGTGCCTTGACGGCGGCGGCGCGGGCGTCGGCGACCCGGGGGCCGGGGCCGATGGGCACCTGGGCGCCGGCCAGGCGGACCGGGCCGGTGCCGGGGGCGCCGACCGGTGCGGGGGCCGGGACCGCGGGCTCGTAGGACGGGGGCGGCGGCAGGGCCGACCGGCCGCCGCTGCGGGGGCCGGGCCCGGTGGGGGCCGGCTTGACGGCGGGGCGGCCGCCGCGCCGGGCCTCGATGAGGCCGACGGCCTTCTCGGGCAGCCAGGCGGAGGCGGTGCCGCTGTCGTCGGAGCCGGAGCCGAAGAGATGCGGGGCGAGCTGGGCCTGGAGGTCCGCGGGGTTGGGCCGGCCGGTGGCCTCCATCTGCATGCAGGACTCGATCAGCGGGCGCAGCTCGTCCGGGAGGCCGGTGAGGTCCGGGCCCTCACGGAGCAGCATGAAGACGGTCTCGACGGGATTGGCGCCGTGGAAGGGCGGGTGTCCGGTGGCGGCGAAGACCAGCATCGAGCCGAGCGAGAAGACGTCGCTGGCGCCCGTGACGCTGCGGGAGTCCTTGGCCTGTTCGGGGGACATGTAGGCGGGGGTGCCGACGGCGACGTTCGTCATCGTCAGACGGGTGTTCGAGACTCCGGAGGCGATACCGAAGTCGATCACCCGGGGGCCGTCCTCGACCACCAGGACGTTGGAGGGCTTCAGGTCGCGGTGGACCAGGCCGGCGCCGTGGATGGACTGCAGGGCCTCGGCCACACCCGCCGCCAGCCAGCGCACCGCCTGGGCCGGGAGCGGCCCGCAGTCGTTCACTATTTCTTCGAGGGAGGGCGCGGGGACATAGGCCGTGGCGAGCCAGGGCACGGCGGCGCGCGGGTCGGCGTCGACGACGGCCGCCGTGTAGAAGCCGGAGACCGCGCGGGCCGCCTCCACCTCGCGGGTGAAGCGGACACGGAAGAGCTGGTCCTCGGCCAGCTCGGTGCGGACCGTCTTGATCGCCACTCGCCGGCCGGACGCCGAGCGCGCCAGATAGACCAGCCCCATGCCGCCGGCCCCCAGCCGGCCGAGCACCTCGAACGGCCCGATCCGCCGCGGATCGTGCTGCGTCAGCTGATCCACCACTTGCCTGCCACCTCCCCGTACGAGCCGCGCCACCCACATATGTACGCGACCGAGGTGCAGCGTCTCACCACCGCACCGCTCTGGCGGCACACACCCCGATTCTTCCTGGCCGGGCGCCTGGTTGCGAACCCGGTGATGAATCGGGGTGTCTCATGCCCAATACGGTCAATTCGTCGCCGTGGTGTCCGCCTCACCGCTGCAGTACCGCGAACGACGCCCCTTGATTGTCGGTGACGACGGCCACTCGTCCGTACGACGTCTCGAAGGGTGGCACCTGGACCCGTCCGCCGAGCCGCTGCACGGCCGCGACGGCGTCGTCCAGGTCCGTCACCCGGAAGTGCGCGAGGAAGTGCGGGGGCATCTCGGCCGGGAAGACGTCGGAGACGTCCGCGCGGCCGAAGTCGGGTTCGGCATCGGCGCCGAACAGGGCCTCGTGGAAGAGGTCGCCGTAGAAGACGTTGGCAGTGGCGGTGTCGCGGGTGTACAGCTCGGCCCAGACGAACGTGTTCGGCTCGCGCCGCCGTCCGAAGCCGGGGTGGCTGCCCGGCTGCCACAGGCCGAACACCGCGCCGTCGGGGTCGGCGGCCAGAGCGGCCGTACCCAGGTCCTCCAGCGGCGTGGGGGCCATCACGACCTGTCCGCCGGCCGCCGTGATCCGCCGGGTGAGCGCCTCTGCGTCCGGGGTGGCGAAGTACACCGTCCAGACGGTGGGCAGCCGGCCGTCCGCCTTCGGGGCCAGCGAGGCGACAGGCTCGCCGCCCAGCCGGGCCAGCACGGACGAGCCGAACGCGACCTCGAAGGTCCACCCGAAAAGCTCACCGTAGAACCGCTTGCCCGCCTCGACGTCGGACAGCTGGGCATCCACCCAGCAGGGGACGCCCTCTCCGTACACCGATGCCCTGTTTTCGGCCATGCCGCCAAAGTAACCGCGTCGCGCGCACCCCGCAGACCAGCCGCACCACCCCCGATACACCCGTGCACCCCATTTGCAGTCGGCCGAATCGCGCTCCGATCACCCCTCGGTAAGCTGACGGCATGACAGGACAAGTGCGTACCGTCGACGGCCGCGTGGCCGGCCGGCGTGGGCAGGCGACCCGGCAGAAGCTGCTCGACTGCCTCAGCGAGATGCTCAGCTCCTCCCCCTACCGGGACGTCAAGGTCATCGATGTCGCCCGGAAGGCGGGCACTTCGCCCGCGACCTTCTACCAGTACTTCCCGGACGTCGAGGGCGCCGTCCTGGAGATCGCCGAGCAAATGGCCACCGAGGGCGCCGGGTTGACCGAGCTGCTCGAAGGGCGCAGCTGGGCCGGCAAGTCGGGCTGGCAGACCGCGCAGGAACTCGTGGACGGCTTCCTGGAGTTCTGGCGGAAGAACGACGCGATTCTGCGCGTGGTCGATCTCGGCGCGGCCGAGGGGGACAAACGGTTCTACAAGATCCGCATGAAGATTCTGAACTCGGTGAACAACTCCCTCGCGGAGTCCATCGCCGAACTGCAGGCCAAGGGCAGGGTCGACAAGGACGTGAACCCCGCCGCGATCGCGGGCTCGCTGGTCGCGATGCTCGCCGCGGTGGCCTCGCACCAGAAGGGCTTCTCGTCCTGGGGCGTCAAACAGGCCGAACTCAAGCCGAACCTGGCGCTGTTGGTGCACCTGGGCGTGACCGGCAAGAAGCCGACGAAGTAGCAGGCGGCCTTTTCCACGTCCCAAGTCCTGTCTGGCAGGCGGCGGTTCACCCGAGTGGACCGCCGCCTGTCTTCATCTTCGGCTCCGAGCGCGTGCAGAGCAGGTCGCGTCGGGCCCGCCGGGCCGTACCGCTATCCCCGTACCGCTATCCCCGCGCCGCAGGCAGCGGCCGGTCCTGCACCACGTGCTTCATCACCAGCGTGGACGTGAGCCGCTGCACCCCGGGCAGGGTCGCGAGCCGCTCGTCGTACAGCCGTTGGAAGGCCGCGAGGTCGGCGGTGGCCACCCGCAGCAGATAGTCGGGCTCGCCGAACAGCCGCTGCGCGTCGAGGACGTGCTCCAGCTCGCTGACCGCCCGCTCGAACTCGACGACCGTGTCCCGGTCCTCCTGCCGCATGGAGACGAAGACCAGCGCCTCGAAGTTCAGCCCGAGGGCGGCCGCGTCCACCACCGCCCGGTAGCCCTGGATGGCACCGGAGCGCTCCAGCTCGCGCAGCCGCCGGTGGCAGGGCGAGACGCTGAGGCGCACCCGGGCGGCCAGCTCGGTCACGGTCAGCCGTCCGTCCTGCTGCAGCTCGGCAAGAATTTTCCGGTCCACGTCATCCATGAAGAAGATAATTGCTCAGATCCTCCGATCATGGGCAAATTTCAGGAACACTTTCGGGCCATTCACGCCTAATGTCCCCAGCATGGATCCGGGACTGCTCTTCTCCTTTCTCGTCGTCGACCTGCTGCTGGTGTGCGTACCCGGCGCCGACTGGGCGTACGTCATCACGACCGCCCTGCGCGGCCGCCCGGTGGCGCGCGCGGTGGCGGGCCTGGTCTGCGGGTACGCCCTGCACACGGTCCTGGCGACGGCGGGGCTCGCGGTCCTGGTGGCGGGCTCGCCCCGGCTGCTGACGGCGCTGACGGTGGCGGGCGCCGGGTATCTGCTGTGGCTGGGCTGGAGGGTGCTGCGCCGCCCGGCCGTCCCGGGGACGGCCCAGGAGACCGCCGACGCGGACGGGCGCCTCTTCCTGCGGGGCGCCACGATCAGCGGCCTGAACCCCAAGGGCCTGCTGCTCTATTTCTCGGTGCTCCCCCAGTTCCTCACCCTCCGGGGCGCCCACCTGCCCGTGCCCGCACAGACCGTGGCACTCGGCCTGCTGCACATGGCGTGCTGCGCGGCGGTGTACCTCAGTGTCGGCGCCCTGGCCCGCGCCCTGCTGGCGGCCCGCCCGGCGGCGGCCCGCGCGGTCACCCGAACCTCGGGTGCGGCGATGCTGGGAATCGGCGCGTTCTTGCTGGTGGAACGGCTGGCGACGCTCTAGCAGCAGAGCCACCGGCCGCGACGCGGCAGCCTCGATGACAGGCCACCGGTCGTCGGCCGTGCGGCGTACGGGCAGCGCGATCCTGTCGAGCGGCGCCTCGACGCGTGCCGCGAGCGGTCGTTCATCCGGGCGCGCAGGCTCGGACGTCGGCGAAGGGCCGGACGGGAGGACGGGCACCGGCCCCGGGGCTGTGGGCCGACCGGCGCCAGTTCCCCAGGGCGTCGCGGTGGAGAAGGAGGACCTCGGTCCCTGTCTCGTCGAGCGCCGCGTGCTCGCGTGCTTCCCGCTCCGCGAGGGAATCGGCCAGCCGTGCCGCACGCCGCCGGGCGTCGTGCTCGTCCATGGCGTTCCGGACGACGTAGAAGTGCCTGACGGTCCGGTCCGTACCGGTGCGGAGGCGGAACCCCACCATCCACAGATGATCGATGAACAAGAGACCGCCCCCTTCGGTGGAGATGGTCGTTCTTCGCTCTCGGGGCCCGTAGCGCTCACGTTAGTGACCGGTCGAAAAGCGGCACAGCGGCTGGATCGACAAACAGCAACGGATTCCCGCCACGCTTCTGACCTGGAACTCTCTCCCCTCTGAGCCTTTTGCCCGAAGTGTTGGCATTGGCTGGATTACGTCTATCGTTGATGCCATGCACACCGTGGCGGTGCTCGCGTTGGACCGGGTGCTGGCGTTCGACCTCGCGCTCCCGGTCGAGGTGTTCGGATGCGTCCGGCTGCCGGACGGCCGACGGCCGTACCAGGTGCGGGTCTGCGGGGTGACGCCGGACGTGGACAGCGGTGTGTACGCCGTGCGGGCACCCTGGGGACTGGAGGCGCTGGCCGACGCGGACACGATCGTCGTGCCCGGCCGCTCCGATTTCAGCAGCCCGCCCGCCGAGGAGGCCCTGGAGGCGTTGCGGGCAGCGGCGGCGCGAGGGACCCGGATCGCCTCGATCTGCTCGGGAGCGTTCACCCTGGCCCAGGCGGGACTCCTCGACGGTCTCGCCGCGACCACGCACTGGCTGGCCACCGGTCTGCTCGCGGAGCTCTACCCGAAGGTGGAGGTCCGTCCGGACGTGCTGTACGTCGACAACGGCCGGCTGCTGACGTCGGCCGGGGCGTCGGCAGGCCTGGACCTGTGCCTGCACATGGTCCGGCACGACCTGGGCTCTGCCGTGGCGGCCGACACCGCCCGCCTGATGGTGATGCCGTTGGAGCGGGAAGGCGGTCAGGCCCAGTTCATCGTCCACCAGCAGCCTCCGGTGCCCCAGGGGTCGGTGATCGAACCGGTTCTCACCTGGATCGAGGAACACCTGGGCCAGGACCTCTCCTTGGAGACCATGGCGTCCCGGTCCGGGCTGAGCGAGCGGACCTTCAGCAGGCGGTTCCACGAACAGACCGGCACCACGCCCCTGCAGTGGCTGCTGTGCGCACGCGTCCGCCGGGCCCAGTATCTGCTGGAGACCACCGACGACCCGGTCGAGCGCGTGGCGGGCCAGGCCGGGTTCGGCTCGCCCACCGCATTCCGCGAGCGCTTCAAGCGGGTGACCGGAACGACGCCGCACGGCTACCGCGCCTCGTTCCGCGGTCGGCGCACGAAGGTGTAGGCCGGCCACGCGCGGCCGGCTCCTGTCCGTTGTCGTTGCGGCCGCCGAGGGCTGTCCGATCACTGCCGGTCACGGGTGCACGCGCGTCAGCCGGAACACCCTGATCTCCCGCTCCACCCGCGCCTGGTAGGTGGCGTACGGCGGCCAGAACGCAAGCAGCGCCTTCCAGGCGTCGGCCCGCTCCTCGCCCTCCAGCAGCCGGGCCGTGACGGGGATGTCCCGGCCTTTCCAGCTGATCGAGGCGTCCGGACGGGCGAGCAGGTTGTGGGTCCAGGCGGGATGGCCGGTCCGGCCGAAGTTGGAGCCGACGAGGAGCCAGCTGCTCCCCTTCCCCTCCGGCATGCAGGCCAGCGGGGTCCGGCGGGCCAACCCGCTGCGGGCGCCGGTGGAGGTGAGGATCACGCCCGGCAGCATCCGGGCGCTGAGCAGCACCCTGCCCCGGGTGAGCCGGTGGACGGCCCGGTCGAGGGCCGGGATCACATGCGGGGCGACCTTCGCGAAGGTCCGGGTGGCGGAGACCCTCTGTACGAACCGCACGCCGACGGCGACCATCAGACCGCCACCTCCCCGCGCACGAACAGCCCGGCCTCCTCGGCCGCCCGGTCCCGCAGCCGGTGCACGGGCCCGAACAGCAGCTCGTCACCGGCCGCCCGTTTGAAGTACAGGTGGGCCTCGTGCTCCCAGGTGAACCCGATCCCGCCGTGCAGCTGGACCGCCTCCCCGGCCGCACACCGCAGCGCCTCCAGCGCCTGGGCGAGGGCCAGCCCGCCCGCCTTCTCCCCGTGCGCCGTCGCCCAGGCGGCGTAATAGGCGGCCGAGCGTGCGGCCTGCACCGCCACGTACACGTCCGCCAGCCGGTGCTTCACCGCCTGGAAGGAGCCGATGGCCCGGCCGAACTGCTCCCGCTGCCCCACGTACTCCACGGTCCGCTCCAGCACCCGGTCGGCGGCCCCCACCGCCTCGGCGGCGAGCACGGCGGCGGCGGTGTCACCGAGTGCGGCCAGGGCGGGAAGCACGTCCTGCTCGACGGGGCCCAGCAACTCGGCGGGCACGTCCCGCAGTTGGATGCGCCCCTGCGGCCGGGTGGCGTCCAGCGCGGTCTGCCGGGTCCGTACGACTCCCACGGCGTCCCCCGCGACCAGGAACAGCAGGGTCCGGGACCGCGCGAACCCGCCGGTGTGCGCGGCGACCAGGAGGAGACTCGCGCCGTGCCCGTGCAGCACCTGGTCGGCCTGCCCGTACAGCCGCCATCCGTCCGCACCGTGCCGGGCCTGCACACCCCCCGCCCGGCCGCCGCCGGCCCACTCCCCACCGTTGCCGCGGGTCAGGGCGAGGGCGGTGGCGAGGGCGGGGCCGGGGACGGCGAGGGTGGCGGTGCGGGTACCGGCGGCGAGGCGGGGCAGCAGGTCGGCGCGCTGGGCCTCGGTGCCGAGGGCGAGGATCAGCGGAGCCGCGAGGACGGAGGTGGCCAGCAGCGGGGAGGGGGCGAGCGCCCGCCCCACCTCCTCGCAGGCGAGGGCGAGTTCGGTGGCCGAGCAGCCGACACCGCCGTAGGCCTCGGGGAGGGCGAGCCCGGGCAGGCCGAGCCGGTCGGCGAGGGCGGACCACAGCGCGGGGTCGTACCCGGCCGGGCTGCCGGCGGCGGCCCGCAGCTCCTCGGCGCCACAGCGTTTGTGCAGCAGCTCGCGCAGGGTGCGGCGGATCTCGTCCTGCTCGGCGGTGAGGCGCGTATCCATGGCTGATCCGATCCCTCCGACCTGATCTGACGGTGCGTCATATTAGGGCGCCCCGGGAGGGATGCCCAGGGGTGCGACACCTGCCGCGAGGCACCGGATCTGATGTACCGTCAGATTCATGAGACCCGGGAACCGGAAAGTCGCCGTGGCCGGGGTGGCCCTCTCCGACTGCGGCCGCGTGGACGACACGACCCCGTACGCCCTGCACGCCCAGGCGGCCCGCCGCGCCCTCGCGGACGCGGGTCTGGACCGCGCCCTGGTGGACGGCTTCGCTTCGGCGGGCCTCGGCACACTGGCCCCGGTGGAGGTGGCCGAGTATCTGGGCCTGCGCCCCACCTGGGTGGACTCCACCTCCGTCGGCGGCTCGACCTGGGAGGTGATGGCGGCCCACGCGGCGGACGCGATAGCGGCGGGCCACGCGAACGCCGTCCTGCTGGTCTACGGCTCGACGGCGCGGGCCGACATCAGGGCGGGCCGCAGGACGGGGAACCTCTCCTTCGGGGCACGGGGCCCCCTCCAGTTCGAGGTGCCGTACGGGCACACGCTGATCGCCAAGTACGCGATGGCGGCCCGCCGCCACATGATCGAACACGGCACGACGATCGAGCAGCTGGCCGAGGTGGCGGTCCAGGCGAGGGCCAACGCGGCCCTGAACCCGGAGGCGATGTTCCGCGACCCGATCACGGTCGACGACGTCCTGTCCGGGCCGATGATCGCCGACCCCTTCACCAAGCTGCACTGCTGCATACGCTCGGACGGCGGGGCGGCGGTGCTGCTGGTGGCCGAGGAGTACGTACGGGACTGCCGTGCCCACCCCGTGTGGATCCTCGGCACCGGCGAGCACCTCTCGCACGCCACGATGTCCGAGTGGCCGGACTTCACGGTCTCCCCGGCGGCGGTGAGCGGCCGGCTCGCCTTCGAACGGGCCGGGGTACGCCCGGCCGAGATCGACTTCGCGGAGATCTACGACGCCTTCACCTACATGACCCTGGTGACCCTGGAGGACCTGGGCTTCTGCGCCAAGGGCGAGGGCGGGGCGTTCGTGGAGAAGGGCCGGCTGCTGGTGCGGGGCGGAGAGCTGCCGGTGAACACGGACGGGGGCGGGCTGTCGGCCCAACACCCCGGGATGCGCGGCCTTTTCCTGCTCGTGGAAGCGGTGCGGCAACTGCGCGGGGAGGGCGGGGAGAGACAGGTGCGGAGCGGGGACGGGCAGCTGCCGCGCCTTGGTGTGGTGTCCGGGACAGGGGGCTGGTTCTGCTCGTCCGGGACGGTGGTCCTCGGCCGGAACTGATCGGCCGGCGCACCTCGCGGGAAGACGGTCCGTGGCGGCGGGTGTTGCCGCCGGCGACGGACGAGCCACGGGAGGAAACCGAGATGGCGTTGACCCGCGACGAGCGAGAGGCGTTCCTGGCCGAGGCGCACATCGCCGCACTGGCGGTGGACTCGGGCCCGGGCCGGGCGCCACTGGCCGTGCCGATCTGGTACTGGTACGAGCCCGGCGGGGACGTGTGGATCATGACGGGGCGGGAGTCCCGCAAGTACGGCCTCATCAGCGCGGCGGGCCGGTTCACGCTGATGATCGACCGGCTGGAGCCGACGATCAGGTATGTGTCGGTGGAGGGCCCGGTGGTCAGGACGACTCCGGCGACCATCGACGAGCTGCGGGAGATCTCGGCGCGTTACCTGCCGGCCGGGAAGGTGGACGGATATGTCGACTTCGCCTGGAAGAACCACGGGGAGCAGGTGGTGATCCACATGCGACCGGAGCGGTGGGTGTCGTCGGATCTGGGCCAGGTGTGAGCATGAGGGGATGGGAACTGATCTCCACACACTGCTGAGGTCGCTACGGGTGTGGGACGCGGGGACGACGACGCTGCCTCCCTTCGACCCGGACAAGGCGCCGCCGACACCGCTCCCTCTGTTCACGAGCTGGTTCGCGGAGGCGGTGGAGGCCGGCCAGCCCGAGCCGCACACGATGTCGCTCGCGACCACCGACGAGCAGGGGAATCCGGACGTACGGATCGTGATGCTGCACGGCGCCGACGCGGGCGGCTGGTCCTTCGCCACCCACGCCACCAGCCGCAAGGGCCGGGCCCTGGGCGCCCACCCGTACGCGGCCGTGGTCTTCTACTGGCCGGTGCTGGGGCGGCAGGTGCGGGTGCGGGGCCCGGTGACCTCGGCGCCGTCGATGGAGAGCCAGGCGGACCTGCACGCACGCTCCACGGGCGCCCTGGCGGCGGCGCTCACGGGTCGGCAGAGCGAGGAGCTGTCCTCGGCTCAGGAGCTGCGGAAGGCCTCGGAGGCCGCCTGGGAGCGGGCCCGGCGCAACCCGGCGGAGCCGAGCGAGACCTGGACCCTGTACCGGCTGCGTCCGGAGACGGTGGAGTTCTTCCAGGGGGATGCCGACCGCCGGCACGTACGGCTGGAGTACCGGCGTACGGAGTTCGGCTGGAGCAGGGGACTGCTATGGCCGTGAGAACTCGTACACCGCGAAGTCGGCGACCCCCCGGTATCCGATCCGCTGGTACAGCCCGTTGCTCGTCGGGTTCGCGAGGTCGGTGAACAGAAGGACCTCGTCCGCCCCGCCCTCCAGCGCGACCCGGCTCACCTCTGCGGTGACCGCGCCCGCATACCCGTGGCCGCGGAGCCGCGCCGGGGTGTACACCGGGGCCACCCGCACCTGGCCGGCCGTCTCCGGTGTCACTCCGGCCATGGAGACGGGCGTGCCGTCGGGGGTTTCCCACAGGGTGATGCCGCCGTGGGCGATACGGGCGTCGGTCCACTCGCCCGCGTCCTGGACCGGGCTGAGCCCGGCCGCGTCCTTGAATTCCAGGTACCAGCGGATCACCAGCTCCCGGTCCCTGGGCCCGGCCACCCGGGCCCGGCCCTGCGGACGCACGGCCGGTGCGGTCAACTCGTGCAGACGGTAGAGGCGTTGGCGCTTGCTGATCGCGCCGGGCGTGCCGGTGTGCCGGTGCCAGGCCGTCGTGAAGGCGGCCGCCGTGTCCCGTTCGGCCGTGAAGCCGGGGACCGGGTGGCCCAGCCGGGCCAGGTGCGCCGCCAGCGACTGCGCCCACTGCGGTGTGAGAGGCGTGACGTGCAGGGGGTGCGGTGGGGTGTGGAGCAGGGTCGCGCGTACCGCGCCGTCCGCGTCCTCCAGCGTTCCGAAGAGCGGGGCCTCCTCGCCGAAGAGGTGCAGCCCCCGCCGGTGCAGCGCGTCCGTCACCGTCAGCTGCAGCGTGTGCAGGGCCGGCCGGGAGCGCAGGAACGCGCCGGCCCGGGAGAGGAACGCGTCCAGGTCTTCGGTCAGTCGCCAGGTGTCCGGATGCACCCCGGCATCATCCACGCCGTCCGGCCGGCTTGAACACCGGTTTTCCCTCCCGGAACGTCACCCGCAGGGGCATCCCTGCCGCCGGCTCTTCCGCCGCGCACTCCACCAGCTCCGTCATCATCCGCGGGCCCTCCGCCAGGTCCACCACCGCGGCCACGTACGGGACGCGGTCGCCGAAGGGCGGGAGGTCGTTGCGGTGGACCGTGGACCATGTGTAGAGGGTCGCCCGGCCGCTCGCCTCCTCCCAGGCCACCTCCTCGCTCCAGCAGTGCGGGCAGAACTCGCGGGGGTAGTGGTGGGCCCGGCCGCAGTCCGCGCAGCGGCGGATCAGGAGGCGGCCCTCGGCGGCCGCCTCCCAGTAGGGGCGGGTGAAGCCGTCGATCTCGGGGATGTCGAAGCGTGCCGTGGTCATCGCAACCGCCCCGTCGTCCGCATCAGAACCACCCCAGTGCGGCGTCCAGCGACCACGTCTGCCACGCCATCCCGAAGAAACCGACCACTGAGATCAGCGCCATCATCGAGTTCTGCCCCTGCTCCGCCCAGTCGTGGATCATAAGGACGAAGTAGACGGCGTTCAGGACCAGGCCGCCGAGCAGGGCCACCGGGGTCAGGAAGCCCAGGATCAGGCCGAGCCCCAGGGCGAGTTCGGCGTACGCCACGATGTACGCCATCAGTTTCGGCCTCGGTTTCACCACCGTCTCGAAGCCCGCCCGCACCGGGGCCCAGCGGTGCTTCTCCGCCACGTCCGCCGCCCAGGCGATGCCCGCCCCGCGCTCGAACCAGGCCTTCTTGTCCTTGTGCCGCCAGCTCTCCAGCCACCACAGGCCAAGGCCTATGCGCAGCACCGCGAGCCACTCCGCACCGTCGAGCCAGATCGCGTCCATGACATCTGACGGTACGTCAGATCGTACCGAAAGCCGAGAGGTGTGCCGTCGATCGGCTGTGCGCCCGCCGTGCAGCCGGACTCGGACACCCCGGCGACGACGTGAAACCACCTCCGCCAGCGGGACGACGGCCACGGCGCGAGCACGGACCCGGGCGACGCCATCGAGTGGATCACGGAGATCTCCGGTCACCGGAAGGACGGCAAGAGCCGGCCCCCGGGGATCCCCGTGCAGGACCGCGGTGCCTTGCGCCGCATCCGGGCCGGTTTCGACCAGCTGCGCCTTCGCGGCTTCCGACGATCCGAGGCGGCTACGACACCTGATCCACCCACATCTCCCACAGGCGTGATCGATCCGCAACCAATTCCGGTCTTGACCGAGACCCATCAACCGGGTGGGTGATTACGCTCCCGCTCATGGCCGTCTCCCCTCCCTCCCCCGCACACCTCTCCCGGACCCCCGCGGACCGCCCCGTCTACGTCATCGGCGCGGGTCCCGGCGGACTGGCCACCGCGTACGCGCTCCGGGCGCGGGGCATACGGGCCGTGGTCCTGGAGAAGGACGACCGGGTGGGTGCCTCCTGGCGGCGCCACTACGACCGGCTCCACCTGCACACCACCCGGCGACTGTCCGCCCTGCCCGGCCTCCCCATGCCCCGCAGGTTCGGGCGCTGGGTGTCCCGGGACGACGTGGTGCGGTACCTGGAGAAGTACACCGAGCACCACGAGCTGGAGATCGTCACCGGTGTCGAGGTGTTCCGCATCGAGCGGTCCGGGGACGGCGAGGGCTGGCTGCTGCACGCCTCCGGCGGGCGGGAGCTGACCGGCAGCGCGGTGGTCGTCGCCACCGGCTACAACCACACCCCGAAGGTGCCCGAGTGGCCGGGCCTGGACGGCTACGGCGGGGACTTCCTGCACGCCGGCCGGTACCGCAACGCCGAGCCGTACGCGGGCCGGGACGTGCTCGTGGTCGGCGTCGGCAACACCGGTGCCGAGATCGCCGTCGACCTGGTGGCGGGCGGGGCGGCGCGGGTGCGGCTGGCGGTGCGCACCGTTCCGCACCTGGTGCGCCGCTCGATCCTCGGCTGGGCCGCCCAGTACACCGGCGTGCTGGTGCGCCGGCTGCCCGTGCGGCTCGTCGACCGGCTCGCGCGGCCGCTGGCCAGGCTCACCGTCCCCGACCTGTCGGCCCACGGGCTGCCCCGGCCGGACACCGGCTGCTACACCCGGGTCGGCGAAGGCGCCATCCCCGTCCAGGACGTCGGTCTCATCGACGCCGTACGCACGGGGAAGGTGGACATCGTGGCGGCCGTCGAGGGGTTCGAGGACGGGAAGGTCGTCCTCGCCGACGGGAGCCGGATCTCGCCGGACGCCGTGATCGCGGCCACCGGGTACGTCCAGGCGCTGGAGGGTCTGGTCGGGCATCTGGGGGTGCTGGACGGTCGGGGCAGACCGGTGGTGCACGGCTCCCGCACACCGGCGGACGCCCCCGGCCTGTACTTCACCGGATTCACGAACCCGATCAGCGGAATGTTCCGCGAACTCGCCCTGGACGCACGGCGCATCGCGCGCGCCGTGGCCGCCGCGGTCAGCGGGGCGGGCGCGGACTCCCGACGGCGGTGAACGCCTCCACGTAGGCGCCCAGGGGGTTGCGGTCCGCGCGGCGCCGGGCCAGGACCAGGCGGGTGGGGGCACGTCCCCGACGGGGACGCAGGTGACGCCCTCGACGCCGCGCCGGCGCACCGCCCGCTCGGGGACCAGGGCCACCGCACCCTGCCGGAGGATCGCGTGCAGGCACTCGTCCGGCGAGTGCACCCGGGGCCCTTCGCGGAAGGGCAGGGCTCCCGGTGGCCGCGGAACGCGGGGTCGGCGCCGTCCGGGAGGCGGACCGCGGGCAGGCCGTGCGACCGGCGCGGCGCAGGGAGTGCCGCGCGGCGAGCGGAAAGACTCATTGACGGCAGGGGCACGCACCCTGTGGAACGCAGTCATGGAAACAGCGGCCCGGGCGGCCGTTCCAAGACCAACTCGACACCCCGTGGCAAAGATTCGGGACCGGCAAGCCCCCGACCGGTTCCTGACGCTGCGTCAGTTCAGTAATCTGACAGTGTGTCAGTTAACTGCTGTCCCTCAGTGCTGTCCCCCAGCACTGTCACACAGGAGCGGGCGGAACGATGCTTGGATCAACCCACGGCACCCTCACCACCGACTCCCGCCGGGCCCGGGTCATCGCCTGCGGCGAGCAGCGGCCCGGACCCGCCGTCCACGGGCGGGCCGACCCCACGGACGGCGGATCCGGCGGGGCCGACCTCGATGTCGGCGGACGGCCGCTGTACGCGGACGTACCGGATCTGGCCCGGTTCTTCCGGCCCGAGTCGGTCGCCGTGATCGGCGCCTCGGACGCCGAGGGACGGCCGAACACCGGAATCACCCGGCAACTGCTGGGCTGGGCCGAGCGGGTGGGGGCGCGGGTGCACCCGGTGCATCCGACCCGGCCGTCGGTGTTCGGCATCCCCTGCGTCGCCTCCGTCGCCGGCCTGCCCGAACAGGTCGACCTGGCCGTACTGCTGGTGGCCGATCCGCTGCCGGTGATCGAGGAACTCGCCGAGGCCAAGGTGAAGTTCGCCGTCGCCTTCGCCTCCGGGTTCGCGGAGACCGGCGAGGCCGGTGCCGAGGCTCAGGAGCGGCTCGCGGACGCCGTACGGCGCTCGGGGCTGCGGCTGCTCGGGCCGAACACCAACCTGAACGCCTTCGAGCGGTTCCGGGAGGATCTGCCGGGGCCGGCGATCGCGCTCATCACCCAGTCGGGACACCAGGGCCGGCCCGTCTTCGCCCTGCAGGAGCTGGGCATCCGGCTCTCCCACTGGGCACCGACCGGCAACGAGGCCGACCTGGAGACCGCCGACTTCATCTCCTACTTCGCCGAGCGGCCCGAGGTCGGCGCCATCGCCTGCTACGTCGAGGGGCTCAAGGACGGCCGCGCCTTCCTGCTGGCCGCCGACCGCGCCGCCCGCCGCAAGGTGCCGGTGGTCGCGGTGAAGGTGGGCCGCACCGAGGCGGGGGCCCGCACGGCCGCCTCGCACACCGGCAAGCTCACCGGCGCCGACGACGTCGTGGACGCGGCCATGCGGCAGTACGGCGTGCTCCGCGTCGACGGACTCGACGAACTCCAGGACACGGCCGCCCTGTTGGCCCGGGCCCGGCCGCCGCGGGCCGAGGGCGTCGTCGTCTGTTCCATCTCCGGCGGCACGGGTGCGCATGTCGCCGACCTGGCCGCCGGGAGGGGGCTGCGGCTGCCCACGCTGTCGGAGGAGCGACAGGCCGAGCTGCACCAGTGGATCCCGGAGTACCTGAGCGTGGCCAACCCGGTCGACAACGGCGGGCATCCGGTGGGCGACTGGCGCGGCCGGAAGATCATCGACTCGATCCTCGCCGACCCGGAGGTGGGCGTGCTGATCTGCCCGGTGACCGGGCCCTTCCCGCCGCTCAGCGACAAGCTCGTCCAGGACCTGGTCGAGGCGGCCGAGGAGACGGACAAGCTGGTGTGCGTGGTGTGGGGGTCGCCGGTCGGCACCGAGCCGGCGTACCGGGAGGTACTGCTCGGCTCCTCCCGCGTGGCCACCTTCCGGACCGTCGGCAACTGCCTCACCGCCGTCCGCGCCTGGCTCGACCACCACCGTTTCGTGAGCCACTACCGCTCCCCCTTCGACGAGGCCCCGCGCACCCCGTCGCCCTCCTTCCGCAAGGCCGAAGCCCTGATGCGGCCCGGGCAGCAGCTCAGCGAGCACGCGGCCAAGCAGCTGCTGCGCGCCTACGGCATCCGGGTGCCGCGCGAGCAGCTGGTGACCAGCGCGGCGGCCGCCGTCCGGGCGGCCGGGCAGGTCGGCTACCCCGTGGTGATGAAGGCCTCCGGCGCGCAGATCGCCCACAAGACCGAGCTGGGCCTGGTGAAGATCGGGCTCACCTCGGCCAGCCAGGTCCGGGACGCCTACCGCGAACTGACCGACATCGCCCGCTACGAGGGTGTCTCGCTGGACGGTGTCCTGGTGTGCCAGATGGTCGAGCAGGGCGTCGAGATGGTCGTCGGGGTGACCCACGACGAGCTGTTCGGGCCGACCGTGACCGTGGGGCTGGGCGGGGTACTGGTGGAGGTACTGCGCGACGCCGCGGTCCGCGTTCCGCCGTTCGGCGAGGAGCAGGCCCGGGACATGCTGGCCGAACTGCGCGGACGGGCCCTGCTGGACGGCGTCCGCGGCCGGCCGCCGGCCGACCTCGACGCGCTCGTGGAGGTCGTGCTGCGCGTCCAGCGCATGGCCCTCGAACTCGGCGGGCAGCTGGCCGAGCTGGACATCAACCCGCTGCTGGTGCTGCCTCGCGGGCAGGGCGCGGTGGCACTGGACGCGCTGGTGGTGTGCCGATGAGCGAGCCGGTACGGCATGAGGTACGCGAGCATGTCTCGTACGTCACCCTGGACCGGCCCGAGGCGCTCAACGCCCTCACGCCCGGCCAGCGGGACGTACTGATCGGGCTGCTGGCACAGGCGTCGGAGGATCCGGACGTACGGGCCGTCGTCCTCACCGGAACCGGACGCGGGTTCTGCGCGGGTGCCGATCTGCGGGGCGGTGCGGGGGACCGGGAGCGCGTCCCGGGGGATGTCGCCCGCACCCTGCGCCTCGGCGCCCAGCGGCTCATCGCCACCGTGCTGGACTGCGAGAAGCCGGTGATCGCCGCCGTGAACGGCACGGCCGCCGGGCTCGGCGCGCATCTCGCGCTCGCCTGCGACCTGGTGCTGGCGGCCGAGTCGGCCCGGTTCATCGAGGTGTTCGTGCGGCGCGGACTCGTACCGGACGGCGGTGGCGCCTATCTGCTGCCCCGGCTGGTGGGGCCGCAGCGGGCCAAGGAGCTGATGTTCTTCGGGGACGCGCTCCCGGCGGCGGAGGCGGAACGCCTGGGGCTGGTCAACCGGGTCGTCCCGGACGGCGAGCTGGAGAAGACGGCCAGGGAGTGGGCGACCCGGCTGGCCGCCGGCCCGACCCGCTCCCTGGCCCTGACCAAACAGCTGGTGAACGCCTCCCTCGACGGCGACCGGGCCGCCGCCTTCGCCGCCGAGGCGGCGGCACAGGAGATCAACATGACGACCGAGGACGCCCGGGAGGGCCTGCGGGCGTTCGTGGAGCGCAGGGGGGCGGAGTTCCGGGGGCGGTGAGGCTCAGGCCCCCCGATGGAGGATCCGCAACGTGCCCCCGTCCGGATCGCCGAAGAGCACGAACAGCTCGGGGGCGTCCGTGGTGCCGCCGAAGGACCAGTGGGTGTCCTCCCCGCAGTCCCCTTCGAGGCGCAGAAGGATGCCGTCGCGGCCGCCGCTGTCCTCGCCGTCCTCGGGTTTCCAGGAGCCGACGCCGTCGCACCGGACGAACTCCTTGCGGAGCCAGTCGTAGTCCGGGGGCTGGGCCGGCAGACCGATGGCCTCGGCGCGCCCGCCGGGGTGCAGGCGCAGCACCGCCCCGTGCGGACCGTGCCACTCCCCGGCGAGCTGGGCGGTGGTGAGCTTCGGGGGCTCGTACTCCGCGATCAGCCCCGTCTCGGTGGCCAGCACCCCGCCGCCGAAGGCCAGGACGAACAGGGCGACCGAGCCGAGCGCCGCACGCCACCAGACACCCCACGGACGCCAGGTGCGGCGGCGGACGTAGCCGACGCCGAGCGTGGGCAGGACGCCCAGGGCCGCCGACACCGCAACCGTCGTGGTGAGCGGCCAGGACCAGAGCAGGGCGCTCAAGCCGCCCAGGACGAGGGCCGGAACCACCGGGGCCACCAGGTGCCAGAGCCAGGAGGGGCCGCGCAGGCGCCGGCCGGCGAGGCGGGCGAGCACCACCGAGGGCAGGGTCAGGACGAACGTCTGCGCCATGCCCAGCACCGGCAGCAGCAGCGGCGCGAAGACCAGAAAGCAGAGCGCGCCGAGGGCGCCGCCGTTGCCGACGCCGTAGTTGTCGCGGCTGAAGCTCTGGATCCACACCAGCAGCCCGGCCGCCGGAACCTGGGCGCCGCTCAGCGCCGCGGCCGCGCTCAGATCGGCAGCCGCCCAGGTCAGCCTGCTGTTGCCGCGTCTTTCGTCTGTCTGTTCCCACCCCATGGGCGGCAGGGTACGTGTGGCCCGGCGCGCGTACGGCGGCAGGGCCCCGGGCCGGGCCGAGGACACCGTTGTCCTCGGAGCGGCCCGGGGCCCTGCCCGGGTGGGGCCGGCCGGCGGCGGGGGAACGATGCCGGCCGGCTGCTCAGCGTCGGCGCAGACCGGTGTAGGCGAGCGCCGAACCGGCCAGGACGATCGCCGCGTCGACCAGGAGCGCGGTGTGGATGCCGTCCAGGGTGGAGCCGGTGGCGTTCATCCGGGCGGTGGCGATGGAGCTGAGCACCGGGATGCCCATGGTGATGCCGACCTGCTGGGTCATCGAGGTGAGGCCGGTGGCCAGGCCCTGCTCGCCGTCGGGCAGGCCCGAGGTGGCGGTGACCATGTAGCCGACGATCGCGGAGATGTGGCCGAAGGCGCCGGCCGAGGAGGCGGCCAGCATCAGGGCGAGGGAGCCGCCCCCGCCGTTGCCGACGAGGAACAGCGCGCCGGTGGCCACCGCCTGCAGCAGCAGGCCCGCGCCGAGCACGGTGCGGTTGCCGAAGCGGCCGATCAGGCGCGGGGCGGCCAGGCCGCCGGCGAAGGCGGCGACGCCGATGCCGCAGAAGGCGAGGCCGGTCTGGAGCGGGGTGTAGCCGAAGACCTCCTGGAGGTAGAGGGTCAGCAGGAAGATGACCGAACTCTCCATGGTGAAGGTGATCAGGCCGCCGAAGTTGCCCCACTTGACGGTCTGCCGGGTCAGCACACGGACCGGGGCGAGGGGTGCCTTGGCCTTCAGCTCGATCAGCCAGAAGGCGCCGAGGAGGAGGACCCCGGCGGCGATGGTGGCCAGGGCGACCGGGTCGCTCCAGCCGTGCTGGCCGGCCTCGGTGACGCCGTAGACCAGGGTGAGCAGGCCGCCGGTGACGGCGATCGCACCGGGTATGTCGAGCTTGGTGCGCTCACCGCGGCTCTCGGGGATGACGGCGGGCGCGGCGAGCAGGATGGCGGCGGCGACGGGCACGTTGATGAAGAAGGCCCAGCGCCAGCTCAGCAGGTCGGTGAGGATACCGCCGAAGATCGCGCCGATGGTGAACCCGGCCGAGATCAGGGTGCCGTTGAGGCCGAGCGCCTTGTCGCGCAGGGGTCCCTCGGGCAGCGAGGTGGTCAGCAGGGACAGCGCGGCCGGGGTGGCCAGCGCCGAGGCGAGGCCCTGGGCCACGCGGGCCCCGAGCAGCATGCCGGGGCTGGTGGCGATGCCTCCGACGAGGGAGCCGGCGGCGAGCAGGCCCATGCCGATGAGCAGCATGCGGCGGCGGCCGGCGAGGTCGGCGAGGCGCCCGAACAGCAGGGTGAAGCCGGCCGACGGCAGCATCATCGCGGTGGAGATCCACTGCAGGTTGGCCAGCGAGAAGCCGAGGCCCTTGCCTATGTCGGGCAGGGCGACGTTCAGGATGGAGAAGTCGACGGCCAGCATGAACTGCGAGCCGAGCAGCAGGGTGAGAACCAGGCGCTGACGCGAGGTCATGTGCGTCGCCGGTGGGGCGGCGGGCGCGTCTACGGCGGTGGTAGCCATCACGTTCCAATCGTGGTGGTGGGCGGGACGGGGGGCGCGGGTCAGGGGCTCACGGTGAGGACGGCGTTGCCGGTGATGCGGCGGTCGCGCAGGTCGCCGAGGACTTCGGCGGTGCGCGCCCAGTCCTCGACGCGGCCGATGTGGGGGTTGAGCCGCCCCTCGGTGACGAGCCGGACCAGCGTCTTCAGATCGGCGCCGAAGGACTCGTCGAAGTGCTCGTAGTGGAAGTGGCGGATCGTTGCCGAGCGGGGCCCCTTGAAGAAGTTGAAGAAGCTCAGCTCGGCGGGCTTGCGGGAGGCCTGGCCGAACCAGATCAGCTGTCCGCGCTCCTTCAGCAGCGCAAGGGCGCGCGGCGTGGAGGTGTCGCCGACCGACTCCAGGACGATGTCGAAGGGCCCGGTGGTCACCTCGTCCAGGTCCTGGACGACGGTGGCACCCAGCTCGGCCAGCCGCTTGCCGCGTTCGGCGGTGGCGGTGACGGCGGTGACCTCGGCGCCCTGTCCGGCGGCGAGTTCGGTGACGTAGTGGCCGACTCCGCCGGAGGCACCGGTCAGCAGGATCCGCCGTCCGGCGACCGGGCCGGCCACCCGCAGCAGGCGCAGGGCGGTGAGCCCGGCCAGCGGGAGGGCGGCGGCGGTCTCGAACGAGACGTCGTCGGGGAGTACGGCCAGGGAGTGGGTGGGGACGGCGGCGTACTGCGCCCAGCCGTTCGCCGGCGGGTGGCCGACGACGCGGGTGCCCTCGGCGGGCCCGGAGCCGTCGGCGGCCGCCCGGACGACCACACCGGCGATGTCCTTGCCGGGACGGGCTCCGTTCGGGCGCAGCGGCCCGTGCAGCTGGAACACCTCGCCGCGGTTCACGGAGAACGCCCTCACCTCGATGAGCGCCTCGTCGGCCGCGGGCTGCGGCAGCTCGGTCTCGCCGGGCTCGACCATCTCCTCCGGCCGGCCGGTGGGCAGCAGTGCCCGGACGGGGCGGTCGGCTGCGGGCTGGACGACTGCGGGCATGACTGACTCCTGTGAGGTCCACGGAAGGGGTGTGAGGGGTGACTTCTCCCGCCGCCGAAGCGGGGGGCGGGCGTTCCGGCCCGTGTTCAGCACGCTAGGAAAGGGCTCGGGGCCGCTCAAGGAAAGTGCCACCGAGGTGCGTCCGGGGTGTCACCTAAGTGACATCGGCGCCGAGCGCCAGGTGGCGGGCTGCGGACTGCGGGCGGGGTGACGCCAGGTGGCGCGGGGGCGTACGTCGGCCTGGCGGGGCGCGGCGAACGCCCGGCGGGCGGCCAGGGCGTGCAGCACGGCGACCACGGCGGCGAGTTCGTCCTCGTCGGCGCTGCCGCGCACCAGGCGCACCGTGGCGGGCCGAGGGGTGCTGGAGGTGCTCATACCGGCTGGTTCCCGTGCTTGCGTTCGGGCAGGTGGGCGTGTTTGGCCCGCAGCATCCGCAGGGAGCGGACCAGGACCTCACGGGTGCGGCGGGGGTCGATGACGTCGTCGACCAGACCGCGTTCGGCGGCGTAGTACGGGTGCATGAGCTGCTCCTTGTACTCGGCGACACGGCGGGCGCGGGCCTGTTCCGGGTCGTCGGCGGCGGCGATCTCGCGGCGGAAGACGACGTTCGCCGCGCCCTCCGCGCCCATCACGGCGATCTCGTTGGTGGGCCAGGCGAAGGACAGGTCGCAGCCGATGGAGCGGGAGTCCATGACGATGTAGGCGCCGCCGTAGGCCTTGCGCAGGATGACCTGCACACGGGGCACGGTCGCGTTGCAGTAGGCGTACAGCAGCTTGGCGCCGCGTCGGATGATGCCGTCGTGCTCCTGGCCGGTGCCGGGCAGGAAGCCCGGCACGTCGACGAGGGTGACGAGCGGGATGTTGAAGGAGTCGCAGAACTGCACGAACCGCGCACCCTTCTCGGAGGCGGCGATGTCGAGGACGCCGGCCTGCACCTGCGGCTGGTTGGCGACGATCCCGACGGTCTGTCCGCCGAGCCGGGCCAGCGCGGTGATCAGGTTGGGCGCCCAGTGTTCGTGCAGTTCGAAGAAGTCGCCCTCGTCGGTGATCTCCTCGACGACCCGGCGCATGTCGTAGGCCTGGCCGGGGTGATCGGGCACGAGGTCGGGCAGGGCGTCGCAGGAGCGGTCGGCGGGGTCGTCGGTGGGCTCCTCGGGCGGCAGTTCCCGGTTGTTGGCGGGCAGCAGCGACAGCAGGTGGCGTACGTCGGCCAGGCAGGACTCCTCGTCGTCGTGGACGAACGCGGAGACGCCGGAGCGCGCCGAGTGGACGTCGGCCCCGCCGAGTTCGTCGTGGCCGACCTGCTCGCCGGTGACGGCGTGCACGACATCGGGGCCGGTGATGTACATCTGGGCGGTGCCGCGCACCATGAACACGAAGTCGGTGAGGGCCGGGGAGTAGGCGGCACCTCCCGCGCAGGGGCCGAGGATCACGCTGATCTGCGGGATCACGCCGGACATGCGCACATTGCGGGTGAAGATGCCGCCGTACCCGGCGAGCGCGGTGACGCCTTCCTGGATTCGGGCGCCGGCGCCGTCGCTGAGGGCGACCAGCGGCGCGCCCGCGGCCTCCGCCAGATCCATGATCTTGTGGATCTTCTGGGCGTGGGCCTCACCGAGCGCGCCGCCGAAGACCCGGAAGTCGTGCCCGTAGACGAACACCTGCCGTCCGTCGACCGTGCCCCAGCCCGTGACGACGCCGTCGCCGTACGGCTTCTTCGCCTCCAGCCCGAAGCCGGTGGCCCGGTGCCGGCGCAGCCCCTCCACCTCGGTGAACGAGCCCTTGTCCAGCAGGAGTCCGATGCGTTCGCGGACGGTGAGCTTACCGCGGGCATGCTGACGTTCCGTAGCTGCCGGGTCGGGGCCGTCGGCCGATTCCCGTTTGATGCCGGCGAGTTCGCCGAGCCGATCGCGCAAGGACATCCCCTCGCTCCTTTCGATTTCCGTTCACGCTAGGCGGAAGGCACCGAAACACATGGGGACAGGGTCCCGAAAGAGACATTCGAGAGGCACCTTCGCGCCATTTTCCGGATGGTTCGCAGGGGCCCGGGACTACGTTCTTTCTCGTCCCGCACCCACCCGTGGAAAGGAGGGGCGATGGCACAGGACGACGCGACGGCCTCGCTGTCCCGGCACCGCGTGGCGGTGGTGGCCGATCCGTTCCCGATCTCCCGGACGGCGGTTGCCTCACTGCTGCGGCACTCCGGCGCCCTCGACGACGCGCACGAGGCCGACAGCCGGCCCGGCGCGCTGGAGCTGGTGCGCCGGATGCGCGCCGACCTGCTCGTCACGGACGTGGACCTGACGGGCCGCGGCGACGGCGTCCACCTCTGTCACCAGGTGAAACAGCTTGCCCGGCCGCCGTCGGTGCTGGTGTTCACCGGCGCCGACGACCCTGCCGTGGTGGCCGCCTGCCTGACCGGCGGCGCCGATGGCTTCGTGCACCGCTCCGCCTCCCCGGAGCGGCTGGTGCACGCCGTGGAGACTCTCGCGGTGGGCCGGCCCGTCTGGTATCTGCGCGGGCAGCCCGAGGAGACACCCGCCTTCGCCGGGCACGGGCAGCCCGGGGTGCCGGGGATGACCGCCCGTGAGCAGCAGGTGCTCGGACTGCTGCTGGGCCGCTATTCCAATGACGAGATAGCGGCCGAACTGCATGTGGCCCGGCAGACCGTCAAGAACCATGTGAGCAATGTGCTGCGCAAACTCGGCGTGGCCAACCGCAGGGAACTGCTGGCGAGTCAGGGAGCGGTGAACCGGGCTTCATGAAACGCCCGCCCGCTCCGTTTTCCCGCTGGGCCCCGCCCTTTCACCGCTCCGCTTTTCTCACTCACCGGAGGTAACTCACCGTGACCATTTCCGTTTCCCGTCCCCGCTTCCAGGGCCGGGTCGCCCTTGTCACCGGAGCCAGCCGTGGCATCGGGCTCGCCGTCGCCGAGCGGCTGGTCGCGGAGGGTGCCCGGGTCTGCCTCACGGCCCGCTCCCCCGAGCCGCTGGCCGAGGCGGTCACCCTGCTCGGCGGTGCGGAGCACGCCCTCGCGGTGGCCGGCAAGGCCGACGACCCGGCCCACCAGGCCGAGGCGGTCGCCCGCACCCTCGAGGCCTTCGGCCGGCTCGACGTCCTGGTCAACAACACCGGGATCAACCCGGTGTTCGGGCCTGTGCTTGACCTGGACGAGCAGGCGCTGCGCAAGGTCTTCGAGGTCAATGTGCTGGCCGCGCTGGGCTGGATGCGCCGGGCCCGGGCGGCCTGGATGGGCGGGCACGGCGGTGCGGTCGTCAACATGACGGCGGTCGCCGGGCTGCGGCCCGCCGAGGGCATCGGCGCCTACGGTGCGAGCAAGGCCGCGCTGATCCACCTCACCGAACAGCTCGGACAGGAACTCGGCCCCCGTATCCGCGTCAACTCCGTGGCCCCGGCCGTGGTGAAGACCCGGTTCGCCGCCAAGCTGTACGAGGAGCGGGAGCAGGAGGTCGCCGCCGGCTACTCCCTGGGCCGTCTGGGCACCCCCGAGGACATCGCCGGCGCGGTGGCCTATCTCGCCTCCGACGACGCGGCCTGGGTGACCGGGCAGACCCTCACCGTGGACGGCGGGCTGATCGCTTCCGGTGGCGGTGTCTGAGCAACCGCCCGAAGGGGGCCGGTGCCTCGGGCACCGGCCCCCTTCCCGTGCGCCCGCCGTTCAGCAGAGGGGGCCGCCGGCGACGTACAGCACCTGGCCGGAGACAAAGCCGGACCGCTCGCCGGCGAGGAACGAGACGGCCTCGGCGACATCGTCCGGGGTGCCGACCCGGCGGACCGGGATGTCGGCGGCGCAGCGCTCCTGGAACTCCTCGAAGGTGATGCCCATGCGGGCGGCGGTCGCGGCCGTCATCTCGGTGGCGATGAAGCCGGGCGCGACGGCGTTGGCGGTGATGCCGAACCGGCCGAGTTCGATGGCGAGGGTCTTGGTGAAGCCCTGCAGGCCGGCCTTGGCCGCCGCGTAGTTGGCCTGGCCACGGTTGCCCAGTGCGGAGGACGAGGAGAGGGTGACGACCCGGCCGTGACCGGCGTCGACCATGTGCTTCTGGACGGCGCGGGTCATCAGGAAGGCGCCGCGCAGATGGACGTTCGAGACGGTGTCCCAGTCGGCGACGGTCATCCGGAACAGCAGGTTGTCGCGGAGCACGCCCGCGTTGTTGACCAGGACGGCGGGCGGGCCGAGTTCCTCGGCGATCCGGGCGACGGCCGACTCGACCTGCCGCTCGTCGGAGACGTCGGCGCCGACCGCGAGAGCCCTGCCGCCGTTCTCGGCGATCCGCCGCACGGTCTCGGCGCCGGAGGCGGTGTCCAGGTCGAGTACGGCGACGGCATGGCCGTCGGCGGCCAGGCGTTCGGCGGTGGCCGCGCCGATGCCGCGGGCGGCACCGGTGACGACGGCGACCCGCTGCGGAGTGGTGGACATGGTGGTGCTTCCCTTCAGGGGGCGTCGGTCACTGGTGGGTGGCGTGCTGCGGGCGCAGGCCCAGCAGGACCCGGTACGGGGCGTCGGCGATGGGGCGTTCGAAGCTCATGCCGTAGCGGGCGGCGAGCGCGAAGAAGCCGTCGGTGGAGGAGTCGTCGACGATCTCCTCCACCGTGCCGCGCACCTCCAGATAGCGGTAGGGCTGCTCGGGGTCGTTGACGGAGAGGGTGGCCTGCGGGTTCTTGGTGATGTTGCGGTATTTGAAGCGCCGCTTCTCGGTGGTGAACCACAGCAGTCGGCCGTCCCAGCTGAACCAGACGGGATTGACCTGCACGGTGCCGTCCGCGCGCAGGGTGCCCAGGTGGCCGAACAGGGGGCGTTCGAGCAGGTCGACGTGGGATTCGGGGATCACGGACATGGGGAAACCTCCAGAGGTGGGACGGTCGTTCAGGCTCAGGTGTGCTGCGCGAGCGCCGTGCGCAGCCAGTCGCGCACCGGGCCGGCCCCGTCGCCGGCGCCGCACACGGCGACATAGCCGTCGGGGCGGCTCAGGGCGAAGGTGCAGCGGCGGTCGTCGCGGCGCAGGTACGGCGTGGCCGGCGGGTCGTCGGACAGGGCGTGGTGGGTGGTGTCCAGGTGACGCACGTCGATCAAGTCGCCGTAGATGTCCCTGAGTTCGCCGGCCAGGCGGAGCGCATCGGCGGGTACGGCGGTGTCGGCGGGAGCGGCGAGGAGGAGGGTCAGGCGCAGGTCGTCCAGGGCCACCCGGAGCGGGGTGCGGCGCTTGGTGCGCTCGTCCCACACCGGCCGGTCGGGCACGAGGCCGCCGGTGGTGAACCCGCCGGTGGTGCTCTTCGGGCCGACGGCCATGCCGTCGCGGTAGACGGTGGTGAGGCCGGCCAGTCCGGGTACATAGCCGACGTTGAAGAGCCGCAGTGCGGACGCGGCGCGCAGGGCAGCGTCGCGCAGGGCCACATGGCGGCGCTTGACCGGGGTCCAGGCGCGGGTCTGCAGGTCGGCCTGGCGGATCACCGTCCGGGCCACCTGGCCGCGTTCGGCGGCGTAGCTGTCGAGGAGCGGGTCGCCGGCCCGGCCGCCGTGCGCGAGGGCCAGCTTCCAGGCGAGGTTGTGGGCGTCCTGCACCCCCGTGTTGAGGCCCTGCCCGCCGGCCGGGCTGTGGATGTGGGCGGCGTCACCGGCGAGGAAGACGCGCCCCTCGCGGGTGCGCCCGGCGTGCCGGGCGTGCACCGCGAACCCCGCGGTCCAGGTCGGGTCGACGAGCCGCAGGCCGCCCGGTCCGCGCTCGTCGACCAGGCGCTGCAGCAGCGGCAGATCGATGTCCTCGCGTGCGGTGCCGGGCGGGGCCGCGGTGAACACCCGGAACCGTCCGCCGGGCAGGCCGACCAGGACGACGATGCCTTTGGGGCCGCAGTAGTAGTAGTTGGCGTCGTGCACCAGCGGGCCCTCGACGCGTACGTCGGCGAGGGCGAACAGGTTCTCGTAGGTGCTGCCCTCGAAGGAGATGCCGAGCAGTTCGCGGACGGTGCTGGCAGCCCCGTCGCAGCCGATGACATAGGCGAACTCCTCGCGCACCTCGGTGCCTTCGGGGCCGCGCAGGGTCGCATAGGCCGCGTCGGGGTGCTGTTCGAGGGCGACGAGCTCGGTGTCCCACTCGGCCTTGCCGCCCGCACCGGCCAGCGCCTCGGCGAGCAGCGCCTCGACGTCGGGCTGGGGCAGTGTCACCGGCCTGGTGCGCCGGTCGAATCGGACCCGGGCCACCTCGCGGCCCAGCGAGTGGTAGCGCAGGGACTCGATGGGCAGGCCGTACTCCTCGATGCGGGCGCCTCCGCCCAGCCGGCGCAGCAGCTCGAGCGTGCGGGGCCACACAGCGAGGGCCTTGGTCAGCGGGGAGGGGCCCGAGGAGCGGTCCACACAGCGCACGGGCACGCCGCGGCGGAGGAGTTCGGTGGCGGCGGTCAGCCCGACGGGGCCGGCTCCGACGACGAGAACGGGGCGGTCTTCTGGCTGCGTCACGGTCATACCCCACATGGGAATCCGGAGTTCTTCTGGCACGGGTGCCGCCGAATCTAGGCGGGAATACGGCAGGACCGGCGGGCGCGTGTTTCCAAAGAGACATGCCGGGGGTGCCTAGGGAGCATTTCCCTTGTTGTCCGTCCCGGGGCGCTCATAACGTTCTGGATGTGCCGAGGCAACCGGCACACACAGCAAGAATTCCCCCCTCGAAATTCCCTGGAGGAAGAAATGCCGATCGTGACCGTTCAGCAGGGTCCGCGCGACGTCGAGCTGAAGCGTGACCTGGTCGCCAAGATCACGGACGCCTTCGTCGACGCCTACAAGATCCCGGCGGAGACGGTTCAGGTGTGGATCCACGAGGTCCCCACGGACAGCTGGGCCGCCTCGGGCAAGCTCATCGCCGACAGCTGAGCCCCCCCCTGTCGCTTTCCCCCCTTCCCCCTCCCCCTTTCCCCCATTTCCCCCTGTGCCTCGGTCCCGGACGCCCCTTCGGCGCCGGGACCGAGGCGCTTCACCGCGAACAGGAGTGAGAGCACGTGCCGGACACCATCACCGCCGCCGACGGCGTCGACACCGGCCGGCTGGCCGCGTGGCTGGACGCACACCTGCCCGGCCGGGGCCCCCTGGGCGCGGTGCGGCCGCTGGCCGGCGGACGGTCCAACCTGACGTACCGGATCGACTGGGGCGGCCGCACCCTGGTGCTGCGCCGCCCGCCGCTCGGGCATGTCCTGGCCACCGCGCACGACATGGCCCGCGAGCACCGGGTGCTGACGGCGCTGGGCCCGACCGGGGTGCCGGTGCCGCCGACGTACGGGCTGTGCACCGACCCCGAGGTGCTCGGCGCGCCCTTCTACCTGATGGGGCTGGCCGAGGGCAGCACCTACCGCAGCGACGAGGACCTCGCGCCGCTCGGTGCCGGGTCGGCGCTGCGCACCACGCACGCGCTCGTCGACACCCTCGCCCTGCTGCACGCCGTCGACCCGGTGCGGGCGGGGCTCGGGGACTTCGGCCGCCCCGAGGGCTTCATGGCACGGCAGGTCGCCCGCTGGCGCCGCCAGTGGGACGCCTCCCGCATCCGGGAGGTGCCCGGCGCCGACCCGCTCAACGACCGCCTCGCGGCGAACTGCCCGGATTCCGGGACGGTCGCGCTCGTGCACGGCGACTACAAGCTGGACAACGTGCTCTTCGACCGGGCCGACCCGGGCCGGGTGACCGCCGTCCTCGACTGGGAGATGTCCACGCTCGGCGATCCGCTGGCCGACCTGGGGATGCTGTGCATGTACTGGGACGGCTTCGCCGGCGTCGACCGTTCCCCCGTGGCCTCCCCGGGCGCGCGGCCCGGCTGGCCCGGCCGCCGCGAGGTGGTGGAACGGTACGCCGCCCACAGCACCGTCGGTCTCGAACGCCTCGGCTGGTACACCGCGTTCGCCTTCTACAAGCTGGCCGCGATCCTCGAGGGCATCCACTGCCGCACCGTGCGGGGCCTGACCGTCGGCGAGGAGTCCGCCGACCTGGCAGCCGCCGTGCCCCTGCTGGTCGAGCGCGGGCACGCGGCTCTCGACCAGGCCGACTGACCAGGCCGACTGACCACGCCGCGAAGCAGACAACGGAGACAAGCAATGGACTTCGCCTACGACGCCCGCACCGAAGAACTGCGGGACCGCATGCGCGCCTTCCTCGACGAGCACGTGCTGCCGGCCGAGCCCGTCTTCCACGCCCAGCACGCCACCGGCCACCCGTGGGGCCGCCCACCGGTGCTCCAGGACCTCAAGGACGAGGCCCGCCGGCAGGGCCTGTGGAACCTCTTCCTGCCCGACGACCGCTTCGGTGCCGGGCTGACCAATCTGCAGTACGCGCCGCTCGCCGAGATCACCGGCCGCAGCCCCTTCATCGCCCCCGAGGCGGTGAACTGCGCCGCCCCCGACACAGGCAACATGGAGGTACTGGCCCTCTTCGGCACTCCCGGGCAGCAGGACCGCTGGCTGAAGCCGCTGCTGGACGGCGCGATCCGGTCCGCGTTCTGCATGACCGAGCCGGAGGTCGCCTCCTCGGACGCGGCGAACATCGCCACCCGGATCCGCCGGGACGGGGACTCGTACGTCGTGAGCGGCCGTAAGTGGTGGTCGTCCGGGGCGATGGCACCCGAGTGCGAACTGCTGGTGGTGATGGGCAAGACCGATCCCGACGGCCCCCGTCACCGGCAGCAGTCGATGATCCTCGTGCCCCGGGACACCCCCGGTGTGCACATCAAGCGGGGCGTACACGTCTTCGGCTACACCGACGGGCCGCACGGCGGGCACGGCGAGGTCGTCTTCGAGGACGTACGGGTGCCTGCCGAGAACCTGATCGCGGGCGAGGGCGACGGGTTCGCCATCGCGCAGGCCCGGCTCGGGCCCGGCCGGATCCACCACTGCATGCGGCTGATCGGCATGGCCGAACGCGCCTTCGACCTGATGTGCGAGCGGGTGAGCCGGCGGGTCGCGTTCGGCCGGCCGCTCGCCGAGCAGGGCGTGGTGCGCGAGTGGATCGCCGAGGCCCGCGTCCGTATCGAGCAGGCACGGCTGCTGGTGCTGAAGACGGCGTACCTGATGGACACCGTCGGCAACAGGGGCGCCCACACCGAGATCCAGGCCATCAAGATCGCCGTACCGTCCATGGCCGAATGGGTCATCGACAAGGCGATCCAGGCGCACGGCGGCGGCGGGGTCTCCCAGGACTTCCCGCTGGCCGAACTGTGGGCCCACGCACGGACGCTGCGGCTGGCCGACGGCCCCGACGAGGTGCACCGGGCCTCGCTGGCCAAACGCGAACTGCGCCGGTACCCGGTGAATTGATAATCCGTTTCCCGAACCGCCTCTCCCCCGGGAGAGGCGGTTTTTCTGCGTTCCCGCCCGGTACCGGAAGTACCGCAGTACCCCGAGTACCGAGTACCCCGTTATTCGGTACCCGACGGCCCATGCCGCCCGATCCACCGGCTTCTACTGTTTTTCCCATGACGGAATTCGAGCGAATAACCGACGACCGCGACGACCGGATCGTAGTCACCGGAATCGGCGTCGTACTCCCCAACACCTTCTCGGTCGACACGTTCTGGACCAATGTCTCCCAGGGCCGTTCCCAGGTGGGCCGGCTCACCCGCTTCGACGGAGCCGAGGCCGGACTGCCGGTGCACGCGGCCGCCGAGATCAACGGCTTCGACCACCACGGCTTCCTGCCGGAACTCACCGACGCGCACGCCGCCAAGTACTCCCGCGAGATCCTGATCGCGATGTCCGCGGTGGCCGAGGCCCGCCGCGACGCCGGACTCGGCGACGGCGTCGTGGACCCGCGCAGGCTCGGCGTCATCATGTCCTCCTCGCGCGGTCCGTTCGCCTGGTGGCGGGACGTCCTCACCGGCGCCGACCCGAACGCCTTCGGCGACAAGGGCGCGATGTTCCGCGGCCTGCCCGGCTGCCCGGCCACCCTGTCCGCCATCTACAACGGCGCCCAGGGCCTGGTCACCACGGTCAGCAACGCCTGCGTCGGCGGCCATCAGGCGATCCAGCTGGCGCTCGGCGAACTGCGCTCCGGCGCCGCCGACGCGATGCTGGTCGGCGGTCACGAGTTCCCGATCGTGCCCGAAGTCGCCGCCTGCTACCGGGCGATGGGCCACGGTGTGCTCTCCTCCGAACGCGACGAGCCGAGCCGCGCGGTCCGCCCGTACAGCGCCTGCCGGGAGGGCTTCGCGCTCGGCGAGGGCTCGGTCGTGCTGTGCCTGGAGCGCGCCACCGCCGCCGAGGCGCGCGGCGCCCGGGTGTACGCCGAGATCCTCTCCGCCGCCTCCCTCAACGAGGCCGCCCACCCCACCACCATGGACCTGACCGGCAAGGTCACCGCGTCGGTCATCGAGGACGCGCTCACCGCGGCCGGCCGGTCCGCGGACGACGTCGACTACTTCTGCGCCCACGGCACCGCGACCCGCTACAACGACATCGCCGAGTCCCGCGCCCTGCGCGCCCTGTACCCCGAGCGGACCCCTGGCGCCCTGCCGCCCCTCAGCTCCAACAAGCCGATCTACGGCCACACCTTCGGCCTCGCCGGCATCATCAACGTGGCGGCGACCAGCCTGATGGTCCATCACCGGACCCTCGCCCCCACCATCAACTTCACCACGCCCGATCCCGAGTGCGATCACGACCATGTGACCGAGGGCGCCCGCGAGGCCGAGGTCGATCTGGCGGTCTCCATGTCGTTCGCCTTCGGCAGCCAGACGGCGGTCGTCGCGGTGGGAGCCCCGTCATGACCGGGCCGCTGATCGCGCGTGACGTCGACGATCTGGTACGACGCCTGGTCCGCCCCGGCGACCACGTCCACCTGGCGGGCACACCGTCGCGCCCCAACGCCCTGACCTACGCCCTGTGCCGGGTGTTCGGTGCCGACGGCCACCTCACGGTGTCCACGACTGCCGTCCACTCCTCGGCCCACGCCCTGGCCCTGTCCGGTGTCGCCGACAAGGTCATCGCGGGCTTCGCGGGCGACACCTACCCCTCGCCCCGCCCCAACCCCCTCTACGCCGACCTCGCGCAGGGCAAGCCCTTCACCTTCGAGGCGTGGTCCCTGCTCTCCTATGTCCAGCGCCTCATCGCGGGCGCCCAGGGCGTCCCGTACGCGGTCACCGGCTCCCTGGCCGGCACCGACCTCGCCGACGGCAAGCCGGACGAGCTGCACCTGATCCCCGACCCGGCCGCCCCGGAACGCGAGATCACCCTGGTCACGGCCCTGCGCCCGGACGTCACCCTGGTCCACGGCGTGGTCGCCGACGAGGACGGCAACGTCGCCCTGGTCCCGCCCCTCGGCGAGGGCGCATGGGCGGCGTACGCGGCGAAGCGCGGGGTGATCGCCTCGGTGGAACGCATCGTCACCCGCGAGGAGATGCGCGAGATCGCCGACCGCGTGGTGATCCCCGGCCAGCGAGTCCTGGGCCTGGCGGAAGCCCCGCTGGGCGCCCACCCCCAGTCGCTCCGCACCGCCCACCTCGCGGGCGTGGAAGGCTACTTGGACGACTACGCCTTCCTGGAGGAGACGGTCGAGTCCTGCCACGGCCCCCACCGGGGCGCCGACTGGTACGAGAACTGGGTCACCGGCCCCGGCTCCCACGAGGCCTACCTGAGCCGCCTGGGCCAGGCCCGCCGCACGGACCTCACGGCGCCTCTCCGCCCGGCGAAGGACACCACGTCCGACTACGAGGCCGAGATAGAGGCGTGGGCGGAGATCTACCGCTGCGAGCGGGAGGCGGTGGACCGGGCGCTGCGCGCTGCGGGCGCCCACGTCCAGCGGCCCGAACCCGTCGCCGCCGACGGCGGGTCCGCCCCGCAGGGGCCGCCCGCAGCCCACGGCGAACACCGCACGGGCGCTGCGGGTGAGACCGCTTCCGCCGCCGGCGAAGCCGGGGCGTCCCGGCAGGAACGCCTGATCGTCCTCGGCGCCAGAGCAGTGGCGGACCAGGTCAGAAGGCACGGCTACGACACCCTTCTCGCGGGTATCGGCACGTCCCACATGTCCGCCTGGCTCGCGGCCGAACTGCTGAGGGCGGGCGGCCACGAGGTCAGGGTCGTGGCGGAACTGGGCATGTACGGCTTCTCACCGGACCCGGGAGACGTCTACCTCTTCAGCCTCCGCCACGCCCGGCGCAGCGAGATGCTCGCCGGCATCCCCGAGATCCTCGGCGGCATGGTCGCGGCCAACCCCCGCGCCCTCGGTGTCCTGGCGGCCGCCGAGATCGACGAGTCCGGCACGATCAACACCAGCCGCACGACGGACGGCCGCTGGCTCACCGGCTCCGGCGGAGCGAACGACATCGCGTCCAGTACGGACTGCGTGGTCATCGCCCCGTCCTCCCGCCGCCGCTACGTGGAGCGCGTGTCCTACCGCACCAGTCCCGGCCACCGAGTCCGCGAGGTCGTCAGCGACTTCGGCCGTTTCACCCGCCCGACCCCGCAGGAGCCTCGCTTCCGCCTCGCCACGTGGCTGCCCGCGGAGGAGGCAGCCGACAGCGCGGAGGACATGCGCAGGCAGGCGGCCGAGGCCGTGGCCACCCGCACTTCCTGGACGGCGGACGTGAGTGACGTGACCCCGGAAAAGCCGGTGTCCGAAGAGGAGCTGGCCCTTCTCAGGTCCCTCGACCCGGACGGCCGCTACCGCTGACCGCGCCGACGGCGCGGCACCCGCACACCGCACGCGCCTGCCCGTTCCCGCGCCGTCCCACCCCCGCCCCAGCACGCATTCCACCACCCGAGGAGCTTCCACCATGCACGCACGCACCGAAGGCCGTACCTGGACCGGCAGCGGTCTGCAGTTCACCGGCCTCGGCCACTACTTCCCCCGGCTGCGGCGCAGCCACGAGGGCGAGGTCACCCTGGACGGGCGGACGTACCCGCCCGAGGCCGCCGCCGAACTCGGCGTGCGGAGCCTGCACGTCGCCGACGAGGACGAGACGATCGAGTTCATGGCGGTCGAGGCCGTCAACTCCGCGCTGGAGAAGGCCGGCCGGGAGGCCGGCGACCTCGACCTGGTGGTGCTGGCCAACTGGACGGACCGCCAGTGGATCCCGGAGATCGCCCCCGGCGTCGCGGCCGCCCTCGGCGCACACGGCGCCCTCGCCTTCGACGTCTGCGGCGCCTGCACCGGCTTCGTGCACGGCGTGCAGACCGCGGCCTCACTGCTCACCGCGCACCCGGGCTGGCGGCGCGCGGTCGTGGTGGCCGCCGACCGGTTCACCCGCCGCGCCCGCCCCGGCACCCGTGGCCAGCTGGTGTTCGGTGACGCGGCCGGCGCGGTCGTACTGGAGAAGGGCGACCCGGACGACCCGAGCGGGCTGCTGGACTCGGTCCTCGACTGCGACGCCGCCGAGGCCGACACGGTCGCGGCCCGCGCCCCGGAGGGCTGGCTGCGCCCCAAGCCCGAGCTGATCGACCTCGCGGTCTCCTCCAGCCTGCGCGTCGCCGACAACGTGCTGACCCGCAACGGCCTGAAGACCTCCGACATCGACTGGCTGGTGCCGCACCCGGGCAACAACGCCATCCACGCCGGTGTCCGCGACGGCCTCGACCTGGACCCGGCCCGTTTCCTCACCAACTTCCCCGAGCGCGGCAACACCGGCTGCGCCTCGATCCCGATCGCCCTCTCGGAGTTCTCCGAGAAGGGCCTGCTCAAGAGCGGCGACCTGGTGCTGTCCACCGCGGTCGGCTCCGGCTGGTACTACGGCGGGCTCCTCTACCGCCTCTGATCCCGCCGCTGATCCGCACCCCATCCGACCTCACGCGAAGGACCCACCATGACCACCCCTGCACCGCTCGCGATCTGGACCGACTTCGGCGGCGTGCTCACCCCGCCGGTCAGCGTCACCTTCAACGAGTTCGCCGACCGGACCGGCGTCCCGATGTGGGCGCTGAAGGAGGCGATGCGCATCGTCGGCGAGAAGTACGGCACCGACCCGATGGGCGCCATCGACATCCCGCTGATCGACGAGGCCACCTGGTCGAGCGAGCTGGAGGACGTGCTCGGCGGCACCTTCGGCGTCGTCGCCGACCTGGAGAACTTCGGCGACCGCTGGTTCGCCGGCCGTCCGGCCAACACCCTGTGGATGAAGCACCTGGAGGAGTTCCGGTCGCAGGGCGCGTTCGTGGGCCTGCTGTCCAACCTGCCGCCGTCCTGGGAACGGCACCGGCGGTTCATGGCCGACGACTCCCACTTCGACTCCGTCGTCTGCTCCCACGCCGTGGGTTCCCGCAAGCCCGAGCCGGAGATCTTCCGCATCGCCGCCGAACGGGCCGGTCTGGAGCCGGACCGGTGCGTGCTCGTGGACGACCTGGAGAAGAACGTCGCCGGTGCGATCGCGGCGGGCTGGCAGGCCGTGCTGTTCCACGACGCGGAGCAGGCCGCCCGCCAGGTCCAGGGACTGCTGGACGCGGCCAGCCCCGCCCACGCCGCCGCACCCCGCTGACCGCCCGCGCACACCCCGGAACGACCGAAGGAAGAACCGACATGACCGTCCTGCCGCTCCCCCGCTCCACCGCCGGCCCGACCGGCACGCTGACCACCCAGCGCACCCTGGCCCGCCACCTGGTGCATCGCTCGGCGCTCGCGGAGGTGTTCCTGACCGACTTCCAGTCGGTCGACGAGCACACCTTCCGGGCCGCCGCCCAGCTCCCGCCGCGCCACTTCTACTACGGCGACCACACCGGGCGCCCCGCCGCGCACGACCCGCTCGCGGTCTTCGAGGCCGTGCGGCAGATGCTGCTGTGCGCGATGCATCTGCAGCACGACGCAGGATCGGACACCAAGTCCATCACCGCCACCGCCACCATGGACATCACCGACGTCCGGCCGCTGCGCGTGCGCGGCGCGCTGGACCTGGCCCTTGAGGGTTCGGTGGACCTGGCGAAGAACTACCAGGGCGCCGTCTCACGGGTGGTGCACCGGGTGCGGGTGCTGGCCGGCGGGCGGGAGGTCGGCGTGATCACCGTGGACACCGCGCAGCGGCCCGACGACGTGTACGAGAAGCTGCGGATGAGCCATCGCGCCGGCCCGCCGCCGTACTCCGACACGCTGCCCGGCCGTCCCGACGGGGTGGCGCCGCCGCCGTGGCTGGTGGGCCGTGAGCGGGCGGAGAACGTCGTCCTGGAGGACGCCCGGTCGGACGGGGAGGCGCTGGTGTGCCGGCTGCGGGTGCCGGTGGACCACCCGAGCATGTTCGACCACGCCCAGGACCATGTGCCGGGCCCGGTGATGATGGAGGCCGCGCGGCAGGCGTCGCTGCTGCTGGCCGCCGAGCGCGAGGGCGTCTCGCCCGGATCCTCCTGGCCGGCGTACATGGGAGCCGAGTATCTGCGCTTCGCCGAACTGGACTCCGACATCACCGTGGTGACCCGTCGGGCCGCAGACGGACCGGGCCGGTCCACGGATGTGGCGTTCGTGCAGCGGGGCGAGGAGGTCGCGCGGATGCGGGTGCGGCTGGACAGCACCCTGACGGCCGGAGCCGGCGATGCGCGTTGACCCGCCCGTCTACCTCTGTGCCCCGGACCGGGTCCTGGGAGAGCACGCCCAGCCGGTGACGGAAGCGGTCTCCGGTGCGCTCCTCGACGCGGCCACCGCGGGCAAGTACGGCTACACCGCGCTCCGGGTCAGCGATCGTGCGCCGGTGGAACTGGCCGAGCTGTCCGCCGCCCGCACCCTGGCGGCCGCCGGGGTCGACCCGGCCCGGGTCGGCCGGCTGCTGCACGCGTGGACGTACCACCAGGGCCACGAGTTCTGGTCGCCGGCGCACTACATAGCCGACCGGATCGGCGCCCGTGCCGCGGAGCCGGCCGGGGTGCAGCAGATGTGCAACGGCGCCATGGCCGCCGTGGGGCAGGCGGCACGCGACCTGCTGGCCGACCCGGCGGCCGGACCGGTGCTGGTCACCACCGCCGACTGCTTCCCGGCCCCCGGCTTCGACCGCTGGGGCGGCGACTACGGCGTCTGCTACGGCGACGGCGCGACCTCGGTGCTGGTCACCCGGCAGCCGCACGGTCGTGCGGTGCGCCTGCTGTCGACGGCGACGGTGGCCGTGTCCGCCCTGGAGGGCATGCACCGGGGCGACGCTCCGTTCGCGCCGGCCCCGCTCAGCGGGGTCAAGACGCTGCTGCCGAAGGCGGCCAAGAAGGAGTTCCTCACCGCCCGCCCGGACCTGCCGTTCGGCCCGGTCGCCCGGGACGCGGTCACCGGTGTGCTCGCCCGGGCCCTGGCCGATGCGGGTGTCTCGGCGCACGACCCGCGGCTCCGGGCGGCCGGGCTCCCGCGGCTGGCCCGGCACGTCATGACGGACGCCTACGAACCGGCGTTCCGCGAGGTGTGCGCGGCACCGGTCGTCCGGTTCGGCACGGACACCGGCCATCTGGGCGCCGGGGACGCCGTCGCCAACCTCGCCGATCTGCTCGACCGGGACGACACCCGCCCCGGTGATCTGCTCGTCCTGCTCAGTGCCGGTGCCGGGTTCACCTGGTCGGCCGCGATCGTGGAAGTGGAGTCCCGATGAACGACCACACCTTCGACGACACCGATCCCACGGACCTGTTCCGGGTCGACGGCCAAGTCGCGATCGTCACCGGCGCCTCCAGCGGCATAGGTGCGCACATCGCCCGGGTGCTGACCGCGGCCGGCGCGCGGGTGGCGCTGGCCGCCCGCCGCGAGGCCCCGCTGAAGGAGCTCGCCGACCAGCTGCCCGGCTCGCTCGCCGTTCCGTGCGACGTGACCCTGGCCGAGGACCGGGAGCGTCTCGTCCGCACGGTCACCGAGCGGCTCGGCCCCGCCGACATCCTGGTCAACAACGCCGGCCTGTCGGAGACGGTTCCGGCGGAACGGCAGTCGGTGGAGACCTTCCAGAACATCCTGGCGGTCAATCTGACGGCGGTGTTCGCCCTCAGCACGGCCGTCGGCACGGGCATGCTGGAACGCGGCCGGGGCTCCATCGTCAACATCGCCTCCATCTACGGCCTGGTGGCCAGCGGCACCCTGCCCCAGGCCGCGTACACCGCGAGCAAGGGCGGGGTGGTGAACCTGACCCGCGAGCTGGCCGCCGAGTGGGGCGCACGCGGGGTGCGGGTGAACGCCCTGTGCCCCGGATGGTTCTGGTCGGAGATGACGGAGCCGATGCTCTCCTCCGAGAAGGGCCGCTCCTGGGTGGAACGCCGCACCCCGATGCGCCGCCCGGGCCGCCTGGACGAACTGAACGGCGCCCTGCTGTTCCTCGCCTCGGACGCCGGCTCGTACGTCACCGGCACGGCACTTCCGGTGGACGGCGGCTACGTGGCGCTGTAGCGGCCGGCCACGGCGGCGGGCGGACCGCTCAGGCGGCCGTTCGCCGCCTTGGCCGTGGCGGGCGTATCTGGCCGCGGTCGACCGCCTTGTTCACGGCGTCGAGGCGGGAGACCGCGCCGAGCTTGTCGAAGATCTTGCGCATGTGGCGTTTGACGGTGCCCTCGGTGATGCCGAGGCGGGCGCCGATCTGGCGGTTGCTGAGCGCCGCGGCGGCCAGGGTGAGGACCTCCGCCTCCCGTTCGGACAGGCGCTCGCCCGGCGTGGGCGCGCTGCCCGGCAGGTGGGGGCCGCCGGACGGCATCGAGACGGTGACCGTGCGGCGCCCGGCGTCGGACCGTTCGCGAATCGCCGCCACCAGGGTCTCCCGGCTGACGCTCTTGTGCAGGTAGCCGCGGACCCCGAGGGCCAGCAACTGCCGTACGAGAACCGGGTGGTCGTCCATGCTGACGATGATGACGCGCAGCTCCGGCCGACGCGCGAGCAGCCGGCGGACGGTGGCCGCGGGGTCCTCGTTGTGCGGCATCTGGACGTCCAGCAGAGCCACGTCGGGACGGAGCTCGGCCGCCTGGCGGATCGCGGCCTCGGCGTCGCCGACCCGGGCGACGACCTCGAAGTCGGGTTCGGTGGCGAGCAGTTCACACAGTGCGTCCCGCAGCAGGGTGTGGTCGTCGGCGACCAGGATGCGGGTGATGCGGCCGGTCATCGCTGCTCCGTCCGGTTGTCCTGCACGGGGATCCAGAAGGTGATGCGGGTGCCCCGGCCGGGGGCGGAGGTGACGGTGGTGACGCCGCCGAGGGCGCGGGCCCGTTCCTCCATGCCGTGCAGGCCGTTGGCGGCGCCCGCGCGGCGGGCCGCCTCGGGGGCGAAGCCGGTGCCGTCGTCGGTGACGGAAGCGTGCACGTCCCGGTCGCCGACGACCACGTGGGTGTCGACGTGGCGGGCTCGGGCGTGTGCGAGCACGTTGCGCAGGGCCTCACGGATCACGACGAACACCTCGTCGGCGAGGCGCGGATCGAGCCCGCCGTCGTCGCCGTCCACCGTGATCCGCACCCGGGGTCCGAGCGGTGCCATCGACACCAGGAACCCGTCCAGCGCCTGCCGCAGGGACCGCGCGGGCTGCGGCGCGGCCTCGTGGCCGCGGCGCAGCGCCGTGGTGACCTCGCGGGCGACGCCGAGGGTGTCCACGAGGGCGCTGCGGGCCTGGTCCAGATGGGCACGGTCGGCCGGGGCCAGCGAGGTCGCGGTGGCTTCGAGGAGGTCCAGGCGCCGCAGGGCCACCGCGAGCCCGGTGCCGATGCGGTCGTGTACCTCGCGGGCCAGAGTGCGTGCCGCCGTGTCGAGGCCACCTTCCATGTACATCACTACGGTCCTGCCTTCCTGCGTGGGACACACAGGCGTCCCCCCCGTTGCCGAGCATTGACGGGCCCGGCGACCTGACAACCAAAGAATAGAGAACGTTCGTTATGTTTTCCACCCGGATTCGGGCCCGCGAAGGTAAGGATCAGGGAAAGAAGCGGAGTGGGACGGCGGAGCACAGGGGCGTCCGGAGGCGAAAACCGAAGAGGGGACGGGCAGTTCGGGCCACTCAGCCTCAGCCAGGCCATGGCCGGGCCCAGTCCGGCCGCAGTCCGGCCGCAGTCCGGTCCCGGCCAGGCCCTGGCCAGGCCGCAGTCAGGCCCTACTCAGAGCCCGCCGAGGCCCGTTCGGCCGCCACTCCCCGCTCCACCAGCGGCCAGATACGCTCCAGCCGGCTCACCACACCTCCACCGCATCCCGCCCGGCCGCCGTGCGCCTCGACGCCGGTGAGCAGGTACTCCACCAGGGTCGTCACCAACTGCGGTGCCGCGCCGGGGCGCAGTTCGCCGCCCCCCTCGGCCCGCTCCAGCAGACAGCGCAGCACCGGCGTCCAGGAATGGCTCCAGGCACCGACGGGGGCAGGCCGCTCCCGCTCCAGCCGGGCGGCCGAGCGCACCACGACATCGCTCTCCAGAAGCTCGGCAAGACCTCTGGCCAGGGAGGTCACGGCCGACAGGGCGGTCCCGCGGTCCACGGCCGCGCACGCGGCGCGCTGTCGCGCCGCCTCGGCGCCCGACTCGCTCACCGCCAGGGCCAGTTGCAACTTGCTGCCGAAGTGGAAGGTCAGCGCACCGAGCGAGAGCCCGGCCGCAGCGCAGATGCCGGTGACGGTGGCACCCCGGTAGCCGTTGCGGTCGATCTCGGCGGCGGCCGCCAGGATGAGCGACTCGCGCGTACGCGCCGCCCTGGCCTGCGTCATCTCACTCTCCCAAGGTGCACGAGGGTCGCCCCGAACTGTAGCCAAGCCGAGCAGGTAAATCAAAGCGATCGTTCTCTTTCTTTCTGTCCTCGATTCCTGCTCGCACACACCTCGCACACACCACGAGGGGCGGTCCTCCCATGGACCGCCCCTCCTCTGCACCTGCGTCCCGCGCACCCTCTGTGTGCGCTACACGGCCGTGGCACCCCCGTCGACGGACAGCGCGGCCCCGGTGACGAACGAGGACTGGTCGCTGCACAGCCAGGCGGCGGCCCGCGCCACCTCCACCGGTTCGGCCATCCGCTTCTGCACCGACTCGGCCAGAAAGGCCTGTTCCAGACCCGGCACGGCAGCGATCGCCTGCTCCAGCATCTCGGTCCGGGTGGCGCCCACGACCAGGGCGTTGACCCGGATGCCGCGCTGCCCGTAGTCGGCGGCCGCTGCCTTCGTCAGACCGATCACCGCGTGCTTGGCCGCCACGTAGGCGGCCGAGGCACCGGTCGCCGCCGTACCGGCCACGCTGGAGGTGTTGACCACCGCACCGCCCGAGCCGCTCTCCAGCATCACCGGGATCTGCCGGCTGAGACAGTTCCACACGCCACGCACGTTGACGTCCATGGTCCGCTCGTACACCTCGTCGCCGACCTCGTGCAGCGGGACGCCCGCGGTGCCGTATCCGGCGTTGTTGAAGGCCGCGTCCAGCCGGCCGAAGGTGGTGACCGCCGCGTCCACGGCGCGGGCCACGTCCGCGGGCCGGGTCACGTCCCCGGCCACGGCGAGTGCCCGACCTCCGGCGGCGGACACCTCGGCCACCAGATTCGCGAGCCGGTCGGCCCTTCGGGCCATGAGGACGACGGCCGCGCCCTCCGCGGCGAACAGGCGCGCCGCGGCGGCCCCGATCCCGCTGGAGGCGCCCGTGATCATGGCGACCTTGCCGTGCAGCACCTCAGGCCTCCCACACTCTGCCGGCGGCCGCCTCGGCGTCCACCGTGCGCAACAGGTCGCCGTCGATCGCGTCGAGCCCGTCGACGATGTGCCGCACTCCCGCCTGCCGCATCGACTCCCGCTGGAACCCGTGCTCATAGCGGCTCGGGCGGCCGATGAACGGCATCCCGAGCATCCGGGCCTCCTCCCCGACCCGGGCCACGTCGTCGACGAACACGGCCTGGTCGTGCTTGAGGCCGAAGATCTCCGTCGTGATCTCGTGCAGCCCCGGCCGGAACGCATCGGTGCAGACATAGCCGGGTCCGTCGAACAGGTCGGCCCAGGCGCCGAGATGGGTCTCGAAGTGGTGCTCGGGCAGTCCGCCGTAACAGACCAGGCCGAGGCCGAGCGCCCGCAGCCGGTGCAGCAGCGCCGGCACACCCTCGTCGACGGCGACCGGGTGCTGCGCGAGGTAGTCGTCCCGCTCGGCGAAGTAGGCCGTGAGGACCTGGTCGGCGGTGAGCGAACCGCCCACCGCCTCGGCCAGCCGGCGAGCGGCGACCGCCCGCGGCTGGGAGAAGATCGCCCGCTCGGTGTCGGCGGTGTAGCTGGCGCCCCGGCTGACGACGAAGTGGTGGATGACCGGACTGAAGGTGTCGTTGAGCAGGACACCGTCGATGTTGAGCGCGGCGAGCCTGAGCCGCGCGAACTGATCCCCCATGGTGTTCCCCTCCTGAAGGCGCGCCGGGACCGGGCCCCCGCCACGGTCGCGCGCCGGAATGAAGTGGTGGTCGGCCGACGAGCCGAGGTCGGCCGGGAAGAAGCGCTGGCGGAGCCGGTCGCCTACCGCTCGGGCACCGGCACCAGCGTGGTGATGCTGGAGAAGGCACAGGTCTGGTGCTGCAGCGCGAACACCAGGATCCGGCTGCGGCCCCGCCCGTCGTCCGGAAGCGGGTGGGCGTGCACCCAGCACGGCTCGTCGAACTCGATGTACCGGTAGAAGGCGGCGTCCATGGCGGCCGGAAGCACGGGCTGCGGGTAGGACATGGTGTGCGCGGCCTGCCGCGCGGCCTCCAGCAGGAGCATCCCGGGCACATGGTCGACGCGGTGGTCGAACAGGGTCGGGTGGTTGAGGTCGAGGCGCAGCTGCGTGCGGCCCGGCGCGTCGGTGGGCGAGAGCACGACGTCCTCGAAGCGGTCGCGGGCGACCCGGGCCGGCGGCATCGGCGGCGCCAGCGGCACGACCCGGGCCATGGCGGCCTCGGGGTCGGCATAGCTGCCCCGCACCCGGCGGTAGACGGCGGGCGTGTGGCCGACGTAGTCGACCTCGCCCGCGCCGACCCGCACGCCCTCGCGCAGGATGTCGACGCGGACGGTCATGGCGGCGAGCCGGCCGGCGCGCCGGACCAGGCCGGAGCAGGTGACATGCAGCTCGACCTCGGCCGCCGCGGAACCGGTGGACGCAAGCGGCTCGATCGAGTAGCGGAACTGGCTCCACGACTGCGGGTTGCCGAGCGGGACGCCGTAGGCCGCGTGCCCGAGCAGCAGCACCGCCTGGCGTATCGATTCGGCGGCGAGCAGCGGGTCGTAGCAGCCCTGGACGGGGCGGTAGAAGCGGTGGTCCTGCGGCCACCGCGCGGTGACGACGTAGGCGTCTTCCCCCTCAGGACGCCAGCCCGTCACCAGGACCTCGGACGCCGCGCTCTTGTGCACGTAGGACTGAACGGCCTGGAGAGCCTGACGAGTCGGAACGATCCCGACCGTACGGGCAGTCTGGGCAGTGCTGGACATGCGATTCCCCCTAGAAGCATGTGTGAGCGGCTCGTGAGCCGCCGTCCTCAAACATAAAGAGTGTTCTTTTTCTTTCCATCAACGGATGGCAAAGGTTCGGCCAGGCACCGCCAAAGACAGCAGGGAGAATGCCGGATTCGCGCAGATAAGTTGACATGAGCAGGTGCCGGAATCCGCCCACACTTGACGCGGGGCCACCATCCCGATACCTGTTACCTAGCGAACGTTCTAATTTTTTTGGAGGCGTCATGCGGCAGCCGAAGCAGCAGCGTGCCGTGCAGACCCGCGAGGCGATCCTTCGTGCGGCGGCGGCCGTCTTCGACGAGCTGGGCTACTCGGGTGCGAGCATCAACCGCATCCTGGAGCGCGCCGGCACCACGGCCGGCGCGCTGTACTTCCACTTCAAGTCCAAGGAGGGGCTGGCTCACGCGGTGATGCACGCCCAGCCCGAGACCATCGTTCCGATGGCCGACTCCCACGGACTGCAGCGGGTCGTCGATGTGACGCTCGTCTGGGCGTACCAGCTTCAGGTGGACCTCATGCTCCGCGCGGGCGTGCGTCTGACCACCGAGCAGACCACCTTCGGCATGGAGGACGCCTCCGGGCCGTACCAGCAGTGGGCGCAGATCATGGAGGAGTACCTCCGCGAGGCCGCCGACCGGGGCGAGCTGCAGGCGGGCGTGGATCCGCGGGAGCTCGCGGAGTACATCGTGGAGTCCTGTACGGGCATGCAGCTGTACTCCGCCGCAGTCAGCGGCCGGGAGGACCTGATGGACCGGGTCCTGCGGATGTGGCGGCTGCTGCTGCCCGGCATCGCGGTCCCGGCGGTCGCGGTCCGCACCCGGGTCGACCGCGACCGGGTGCGGCCGGTGCCGGCGGTCGCGGCGGCCACCTGACCGCGCCTGCGGACGCCCGGCCGGGGTTGCCCCGGAGCTGCCCCGGAGCTGCCCCGGGGCTTCCTATCTGATGAGCCGTCAGCTTCAATGGAAGCGTGATGGGACACGCAGGGGCGGCGGCCGCCGCCGTCCGATACCTCAGGTCGGCCCCGGTGCCGGGGCCCGTGGAGGCGCTGCCGCGCCCGGACCTGCGGTGCGTCGGGGAGGACGAGCGGGCGCCGGTGGACCAGGCGGTGTTCCGGAGCGTGCTCGGGAACTTCGCGACCGGGGTGACCGTGATCACGGCCCCGGCCACCGCGGACGAGGGCTCCCCCGCCGGCTTCGCCTGCCAGTCCTTCTCCTCCCTCTCCCTCGACCCGCCCCTGGTGTGCTTCCTGGTGGGCCGTACGTCCACCACCTGGCCGCGCATCGCCCGTGCGGGCGTCTTCTGCGTCAACGTGCTCGGCGCCGGACAGGGCGAGCTGTGCCGCTCCTTCGCGGTGAGCGGCGCGGACAAGTTCGCGGGGGTGACGTACGACAGCGCGCCGGTCTCCGGGTCCCCGCGCCTCACCGGTGCGGCCGCCTGGATCGACTGCACCGTCCACGCCGTGCACACCGGGGGCGATCACCTCATCGTGGTGGGACGGGTGGACGCCCTCGGGGTCGTCGAGCCGGGTGATCCGCTGATCTTCCACCGGGGGCGGTTCGCCCGGCTCCAGGGGAGCTGAACCCGGGTCAGGGCAGTACGGGCACGGGAGCCGGGCTCCGCCTGATCACCAGGGCCATCAGGGCCGCCGCCGCGCACAGGGTGCCGGAGGTGTACCAGACGATGTTGTAGGAGCCGAAGACGTCGCGGGCGACACCGCCCAGGAAGGCGACGAGGGCCGCGCCGACCTGGTGGGAGGCGAGCACCCAGCCGAAGACGATGGCGCTGTCCTCGCCGTAGTGCGCCCGGCACAGGGCCAGCGTGGGCGGGACGGTGGCGACCCAGTCGAGGCCGTAGAAGACGATGAAGAAGAGCATCGGCGGGTGGACGGACGGCCCCAGCAGCATGGGCAGGAAGAGGAGCGAGACGCCGCGCAGGGCGTAGTAGACGGCGAGCAGGCGGCGCGGTTCGAAGCGGTCGGTGAACCAGCCGGAGGCGATCGTGCCGACGACGTCGAACACGCCGATGACCGCGAGCAGCGAGGCCGCCGCCGTGACGGGCATGCCGTGGTCGTGGGCGGCGGGCACGAAGTGGGTCTGGATCAGCCCGTTGGTGGAGGCCCCGCAGATCGCGAAGGTGCCGGCGAGCAGCCAGAACGGGCCGGTGCGCACGGCCGAGGCGAGAACCGACAGCGTGCGGCGGGCGGCCCCGGTGACCGGCGCCGGCTTCGGTACGAACTCCTTCGCGCCGTACGGCTTCAGACCCACGTCGGCCGGGTGGTCGCGCAGCAGGAGCCACACGAACGGGACGACGGCGAGCGCGGCGAGGGCGACCGTCACGGCGGCCGGACGCCAGTCGTGGGCCTCGACCATCCAGGACAGCACCGGCAGGAAGATCAGCTGGCCGGAGGCGGAGGCGGCGGTGAGGATGCCGCTGACCAGCCCGCGCCGCTCGGTGAACCAGCGGCCCGTGACCGTGGCGGCGAAGGCGAGGGCCATCGAGCCCGAGCCGAGGCCGACCAGCAGTCCCCAGCACAGCAGCAGTTGCCAGGCCGCCGTCATCCACACGGTCAGGCCGGAGCCGACGGCTATCACCGTCAGCGCGACGGCGACCACCCGGCGGATGCCGAAACGGTCCATCAGCGCGGCGGCGAAGGGCGCGGTGAGCCCGTAGAGCGCGAGGTTGATGGAGACGGCGGCGCCGATCGTGCCGCGTGACCAGCCGAACTCCTGATGCAGCGGGTCGATGAGCAGGCCGGGGAGCGAGCGGAAGGCGGCCGCGCCGATGATCGTGACGAAGGTGACGGCGGCGACGAACCAGGCTCGGTGCACGCGGCGGCGCCGGGCGGGCGGGGCCTGGACCGGGGCTGCGGCTTCACTTGTCTGAGTCACGTCATCAAGAGTCCTGTTTCCTGACCCGCGCATCGAGTGGCCCGGAGGACAGTGTTCGCTAGGATCGGGCCATGACTGCCGGCCAGGATTTCCGCCCGCACCGGATCGTCGTCCTCGCGCTGGACGGCCTGCTCCCCTTCGAGCTGGGCATCCCGCACCGGATCTTCGGCCGCCCGCGCGACGCCGAGGGCAGGCTGCTGTACGAGGTCGTGACCTGCTCGGTCCGCCCACCCGGCCCGGTCGAGACGGACGCCGACTTCGCGGTGCACGTCGCGCACGGCCCGGAGGCCCTGGAGACGGCCGACACGGTGATCGTCCCGGCGTCGTACGAGCTCGGCCCGGTCTACGAGGAGGGCAGGCTGACCGACGAGCTGGCCGCCGCCATCGCCCGCATCCGCCCCGGCACCCGCCTCGCCTCCATCTGCACCGGCGTCTACGTCCTGGCCGCCGCGGGCCGCCTGGACGGCCGCCCGGCTACCACGCACTGGTCGGACGCCGACCGCTTCCAGCGGATGTTCCCGCGGGTCAGGATGGACGCGGACGTGCTGTTCGTCGACGACGGGGACGTGCTGACCTCGGCCGGGGTGGCCGCCGGGATCGACCTGTGTCTGCACATGGTGCGCCGCGACCACGGCACGGCCGTCGCCAACGAGGTGGCCCGCCGCACGGTCGTCCCGCCCCACCGCGACGGCGGCCAGGCCCAGTACATCCTCCGCCCCGTCCCCGACCTCCAGCTCGCCACGACCACCGCGGCCCGCGCCTGGGCCCTCGGCCGCCTGCACGAACCGATCCAACTGCGGGACATGGCCGAGCAGGAGGCCATGTCGGTACGCACCTTCACCCGCCGCTTCCGCGAGGAGGTCGGCATCAGCCCCGGCCAGTGGCTCACCCAGCAACGCGTCGAACGCGCCCGCCACCTCCTGGAGTCCACCGGCCTCTCGGTCGACCAGGTGGCCCGGGACGCGGGCTTCGGCACGGCCCAGTCGATGCGCCAGCACCTGCAACAGGCCCTCGGGGTGACACCGACGGCCTACCGGCGCACCTTCCGCACCGGGGTCGACGGGACCGGCGAACAGTACGGCGAGGTGGGCAGTCGCGGGTGAGCGCGCGCCGGTCCGTCCTGGGCCCATGGGCATCGGGCTCCGGCCGCTCCCGGTCCGGACTCAGAAGGTGAGCACGCCCCGCGCCACCCGACCCGCCTCCGCATCGGCCCGCGCCTTCTCGAAGTCCTCCACCGGGTAGGTCGCCGTCACCAACTCGTCCAGGAGCAGCCGGCCCTGGCGGTACAGCTCGGCGTAGAGGGGGATGTCCCGCTGGGGGCGGGAGGAGCCGTAGCGGCAGCCGAGGACGGCCTTGTCCAGGAACATGGAGGAGACGACGAAGGACGCCTCGGCACCGGCCCGGGGCATGCCGAGCAGCACGGCCTGGCCGTGACGGTCGAGGAGGTCGATCGCCTGGCGGATCAGCTCCACGCGGCCGACGCACTCGAAGACGTGGTCGGCGCCCGTCGGCAGGATGTCCCGGACACCCTCCGCCGAGGTCAGGAAGTCGGTCGCGCCGAACTGCCGGGCCGCCGCCTCCTTCGCCGGGTTGGCGTCCACGGCCACGATCCTGAGCGATCCGGCGAGCCGCGCGCCCTGCAGGACGTTCAGGCCGATACCGCCCGTGCCGATGACGACCACGCTGTCCCCGCGGTCCACCTTGGCCCGGTTGAGGACCGCGCCGACCCCGGTCAGCACCCCGCAGCCGATCAGCGCGGCCGACGGCAGCGGGATGTCCTTCGGGATCCGCACCGCCTGAACGGCCTTGACGACCGTGCGTTCCGCGAAGGCCGAGTTGGAGGCGAACTGGTAGGCCGTCCGGTCCCCCCGCGTGAAGGGGGTGCCCGGGCGTCCGATCGCCTGACGGCACATCGTCGGACGGCCCCTGTCGCACTCCGGGCACGTGCCGCAGTTGGCCAGCGTCGAGAGGGCCACGTGGTCACCGGGGGCGACGTGGGTGACACCCGCGCCGACCGCCTCCACCACACCGGCGCCCTCGTGGCCGAGCACCACCGGGACGGGGAACGGGATGGTGCCGTCCACCACCGACAGGTCGCTGTGGCACAGGCCGGCCGCAGAGACGGCCACCAGCACCTCGCCCGGCCCCGGTTCCCTTACCGCCAGGTCGTCCACCACCTGGACCTGCTTGCCGTCGAACACCACACCACGCATCACACGACCCCCTTCGGCTCTTTCGGCAGACCGAGCACCCGCTCGGCGATGATCGTGCGCTGGACCTGATCCGAGCCGCCGTAGATGGTGTCGGCCCGGGAGAAGAGGAACAGGTGCTGGTCGGGGTCGAGTTCGTACGCGGCGTCCGGCGACCAGTCCGCCGGCCCTGCGGCGGCCTCCGCGCCCCGGACCCGGACGGCCAGCTCCCCCAGCCGCTGGTGCCAGTTCGCCCACAGCAGCTTGGCCACACTGGGCGCGCCCGCGTCGCCGGAGCCGCCCAGGGTCCGCAGGGCGTTCCACCGCATGGTCCGCAGCTCGGCCCACTGCCGCACGAGCCGGGCGCGCAGGACCGGGTCGTCGACGGCACCGGTGCGGGCAGCCGTGCGCACGACCCGCGACAGCTCCTGTGCGAATCCGATCTGCTGGGCCAGCGTCGACACCCCGCGCTCGAACCCCAGCAGGCTCATCGCCACCCGCCAGCCCTGTCCCTCTCCCCCGACGACGTGCTCCACGCGCGCGCGTGCCCCGTCGAAGAAGACCTCGTTGAAATCGCTCGTGCCGGTCATCTGCCGGATGGGCCGCACCTCGATGCGACCCGGCTGGTCCATGGGCACGAGCAGGAAGCCGAGCCCGTGGTGGCGGCGGGATCCGGGGTCGGTGCGGGCCAGTACGAAGCACCAGTCGGCCTCATGGGCGAGGGAGGTCCAGATCTTCTGGCCGGCGATCCGGTAGTACGAACCCTCGCGCACCGCGGATGTGCGTATGCCGGCCAGGTCGGAGCCGGCTCCCGGTTCGCTGTAGCCCTGGCACCACAGTTCCTCCCCGCGGGCGATCGGCGGCAGGAAGCGGCTCTTCTGCTCCTCGGTGCCGTGGGCGATGAGGGTGGGGGCCAGAAGGTTCTCACCGATGTGCCCGGAGCGCGGCGGCGCGGCCGACCGTGCGTACTCCTCGGCCCAGGCGACCTGCTGGGTGAGACCGGCGGTCCGGTTGCCGTACCCGGACTCCGGCCAGCCGATCCCGATCCAGCCGGCCGCGCCGAGAGTGCGTTCCCAACTCCGCCTGTCCACGGCGACATTGGCATGGGCGGCCAGCCAAGCACGGGCCTCGGCACGGAAATCCTCGTCCTCGGCGGTGAATTCAAAGTCCACGGGGTCTCCTCACAGCACCGGTCACATCAAGGAACCCGGGGGCGCGGGGAACTGCGCGACCGGCCGCGGGTGCCCACGGCCGCCGTACGGCGCATTCCCCGAGCTCTCAGGAGTTCGGCCGGGAACCCTCGCGCGCGGCCTTCTCCATCCCGGCCACCTGCTCCAGCATCGGCATCGGATCCACCCCCACCGACCCGGGCAGAAACGCCGCGATCGACTCCGGCGTCCACCCGCCGGAGGCATACGCCGCACGGAGCTCGCGAGGCTGGGCCCACACCGCGATCTTCGGCCCGGCGATCGTGTACACCTGCCCGGTGACCCCCTGCTGCTTGGCGGGGTCGGACAGCAGGTAGACCACCAGCGCGGCCACGTCCTCCGGTTCCCCGATCTCCTTCAGCTCCATGGGAACGCCCGCCGACATCCGCGTACGGGCCACGGGAGCCACCGCGTTGGCCGTCACCCCGTACTTGTGCAGCCCGAGTGCCGCGCTGCGGACGAGCGAGATGATGCCGCCCTTGGCCGCGCTGTAGTTGGGCTGGGAGACGGAGCCCTGGTGGTTGCCGCTGGTGAAGCCGACGAGGGTGCCGGACTTCTGCTTCCGCATGACGGCCGAGGCGGCGCGGAAGACGGTGAAGGTGCCCTTGAGGTGGGTGGCGACCACCGGGTCCCACTCCTCCTCGGACATGTTGAACAGCATGCGTTCACGCAGGATCCCGGCCACGCAGACGACCCCGTCGAGGCGCCCGTAGGAGGACAGGGCGGTGTCCACGACCCGCTGTCCGCCGGCCATGGTGGAGATGTCGTCGGCGACCGCCACGGCGTCGCCGCCCGCCGCCCCGATCTCCTTGACGACGGCCTCGGCGACCTCGCTGGTCGGTGAGGTGCCGTCGGTGGACACCCCGTAGTCGTTGACGACGACCTTCGCCCCCTCGGCCGCCGCGGCGAGCGCGACCGCGCGCCCGATGCCCCGTCCGGCGCCCGTCACGGCGACCACCTTGCCTGCCAAGAAGTTCCCCACGTCCGGCCCCTTCTCGCGGTTTCTGACGGACCGTTAGATTCTATGGCCCGTCGGATGCGCGGACACAAGCCCCGGGGAGGCACCGGATGTCACAGCCGACTCTTCACCCTGCGTTCCACGAGATCGCCGAGCGCGTGAACAACTGGGGGCGCTGGGGGCCGGACGACGAGATCGGCACCCTGAACCTGATCACCGACGAGGTGGTGCGGGAGGCGGTGGCCTGCGTCCGCTCGGGGCGGCGGGTTCCGCTCGCACTGCCGCTGCGGCAGGACGGGGTGCAGACCGGAATGATCCCCGGGCGGGTCAATCCGCTGCACGCGATGGTGCAGATCAACCAGGAGCTGTTCGGTCCCGGCACGGTGGCGTGCAGCGACGACGCGGTGACCATGGGACTGCAGGCGGGCACCCACTGGGACGCGCTGACCCATGTCTCGCACTCCGGGAGGCTCTACAACGGCCGTCCGGCCCACACGGTCACCGCGCACGGCGGGGCGGAGTTCAGCGGCATCGACAAGGCGCGGCACATCGTCTCGCGCGGGGTGCTGCTGGACGTGGCACGCGCGCGGGGGGCGGACCGGCTGGCGGGCGGGCACGCGGTCACCCCGCAGGACCTGGAGGCGGCCGAGGAGTTCGGCGGGGTGCGGGTGCGGGCCGGGGACGTGGTTCTGGTGCGGACCGGGCAGGTGCAGGTGTATCTGGCCGGGGACAAGCACGGGTACGGCTATCCGTCACCCGGCCTCTCGGTGCACTGCCCGGAGTGGTTCCACGCCCGCGACGTGGCCGCGGTCGCGAACGATACGCTCACCTTTGAGATATTTCCGCCCGAAATCGAGAACCTGTGGCTGCCGGTGCACGCGCTGGACCTGGTGGAGATGGGGATGCTCCAGGGCCAGAACTGGAATCTCGAAGAGTTGTCCACAGCCTGTGGAGAAGAGAGCCGGTACGCGTTCCTGCTGTCGGCGATGCCGGAGCCGTTCGTCGGCGCGACAGGGACGCCGGTGGCACCGATAGCCGTTCTGTGACGCCGGGCCGGCGGACCACGGGGCCCGGTTGACGGCGCGCCCCCCGCAATCGACTTCGCGCCGCCATCCGGTGCGACCCACGCTCGACGAGGGCCGCCGTCACCCGAGCCCTCGCCGTCCCCTCGCGGCGAATCGTTGCCCACAAGCGTGTTCAAACGGTCACAAGCCGTCAACACCGGTACGGCGGTTTGTTACGTACGCCCGATTCACAGTGGCCGCGCACGGAGGCACCCCCGGCGCACACCGCGCCGGGGCCTACACCGCTTCGAAGGCGAGGTCCTCGTACGCGGCCCGTCCGCCCCCGTACGCCACCGCTGCGCCCTCCCGGGGCTGCGAGCACCGGTCCAGCTCGCACCAGATGCTCTTGCCCGAGCCCTCGGGGCTCCAGCCCCAGCGGTCGGCGAGACAGTCGACGAGCGCCAGGCCACGGCCGCCGGTGGCGTCACCGCCGGCACAGCGCGGGACGGGCGCGCGGGAGCTGTTGTCGGCCACCTCGAGCCGCACGGTGGCCGAAGCGGCCACCTCCACCGTCTCCTCCACCGGCTCCTCCACCGCTTCCTCCGCCGCGCCCGGCAGGGAGAGTCGCAGCACGGCCGGACGGCCGGTGTGCACCACGGCGTTGGTCACCAGCTCGGAGACGAGCAGGATCAGCGTCTCGGCCAACGGCTCGTCGGCCCCTATTCCGAGCCCGGCAAGCCGCGAGCGGGCCCACCTTCTGGCCCGGCCCACCTCCGCGGGGTCGGGCCGGATCTCCAGCTGCACTTGAAGCACCTGCACCGCTCACACCATCCGAACCGGCGGACACATGACCCCACGCCGTGCGAACGCCACGGCGGAAGCCGCGACGAGCATCACGACGAGGGCCACGATCGTAGCCATTTTCTGCATGGCCAGAACAACGGCCAGAGCAAGGGTCACGGAACGTGATTCCCTTACGAGACAGCATGGTTGACGTACAGTCACCCCAACAAGCGCTTCGGGCATATTCCAGCGCGAAGGAGTACGCCTGCGGCATACTGTGCGACGCGCCCGCCGGGGACTCGAACAAGCGGGGACACAAGCCCTTACCGCCCCGCGAGCAGCGGGGCGCAGCGCGCGATCCGGGGACACCCCAGGGGCATCGCCGGCACGGCTCGTGCTCGCAGCCACTCGCATCTCACACAAGGTACCGGAGCAGGCGCCCGACTCCGGGCCGTGACGAGTCGCGTGATGGACACAACCCGATATCGACGCTCCGTAATTCCGGTGCGCCACGATCCGCGACATCCTGGGCCAGAGCTTTCCCGGCGGCCCAGTCCAGCGCGTTGCCGGACGGTCAGGCCACCAGGTCGGCGGCAAGCACTTCCTCACTCTCCGTGCCCCCGCCTCCGCGCCCGGCTCGCACCCAGGCGCGTTTGAGATGCAGATGGACCTCGGCCTCCCAGGTGAAGCCCATGCCGCCGTGCACCTGGAGGCAGTCGCGGGCGCCCCGCACGGCGGCCTCGTCGGCGAGCAGGCGGGCGGCGGCGATGTCGCCGGGGTCGGCGGTCACGGCGGCCGCGTAGACCGCGGCGCGGGCCGTCTCGGCGCGCACCAGCAGCTCGGCGCACAGGTGTTTGACGGCTTGGAAGGCTCCGATGGGCTGCCCGAACTGCTTTCGCGCCCGGGCGTGTTGCACGGCCAGCTCGCACGCGCGCGCGGCCGTGCCGAGCTGCTCGGCGGCGGTGAGGAGCACGGCATCCGGATCCGGTGCGGCGGCACCGGGACCGCCGGGACCGCCGGGAACACGGTGCAGGGGCGTCAGCGGGTCCACCGAGCGCAGCGGTACGGCCCCTGAGGCGTCCCCGCTCACGGTGTCCGCCGCGTCCAGCCACTCCACCAGGGAGCCGTCCACGCGGGCCACCACCGTCTCCCCGGCGGCCGCCCCGGGTACGGTGCCGGCGGCGAGGTGGGTGGCAAGCACCGGCCCCGGCAGCAGTGCGCGACCGGTCTCCTCGAAGACCAGCACCGCCTCGGGCAGGCCGAGGCCGACCCCGCCCTCGGCCTCCGGCACCCGCAGCGCGAACAGGCCCGCCGCGCCCAGCTCCCGCCACAGGTCCCGGTCCAGGTGCCCGGGCCGGGCCACGGCCGCCCGCAGTGCGTCCGTGCCGAACCGGCGCTCCAGCAGCTGCCGTACCCCGGCCCGCAACGCCCGCTGCTCATCGGTGAGTCGGAAGCGCACGGTCACCGTCCCTTCGGCAGGCCGAGGATGCGCTCGGCGACGATGTTGCGCTGGATCTGCGAGGTGCCCGCGGCGATGGTGTACGACAGCGAGGAGAGCCGGTCGAGGACCCAGGGCCGGTCCAGGTCGAGGCTGTCCGGGCCGAGTACCTCGGCGGCGGTGTCGTACAGCTCCTGACGGGCGTGCGAGTACCTCAGTTTGAAGACCGAGCCGCCGACGCCCGGCACCCCGCCGCTCGCCTCCGCCTCGCTCACGTTCCACTGGGTCAGCCGCCACAGCGCCCGGAACTCGGCGTTGAGCAGCCCGAGCCTGCGGCGCAACACCGGATCGTCCCAGCGGCCGTTCTCCCGTGCGGTGCGGGCGAGTTCGCCCAGCACCCGGCGGCAGGCGACGACCTCGCCGACGAAGGCCGTGCCGCGCTCGAAGGAGAGCGTCACCATGGTCACGCGCCAGCCGTCGTTCTCCGCCCCGACCCGGTTCGCGGCCGGCACCCGGACCTCGTCCAGGAACACCTCGGCGAACTCGGCCGACCCGGCGAGCGTGCGCAGCGGCCGTACGGTGATGCCGTCGGCGTCCATGGGCATGGCCAGCCAGGTGATGCCCTTGTGCTTGGGTGCCCCCGGGTCCGTGCGGACCAGCAGCTCGCACCAGTCGGCGACCTCGGCGTGGGAGGTCCAGATCTTGGATCCGCTCACCACGTAGTCGTCGCCGTCCCGCCACGCGCGCGTGCGCAGCGCGGCGAGGTCGGATCCGGCGTCCGGCTCGCTGAAACCCTGGCACCACACCTCGTCCCCGCGCAGGATCGGTGGCAGCCAGCGCGCCCGTTGCGCGGCGGTCCCCTCGGCGGCGATGGTGGGTCCGGCGTGCAGCAGCCCGACGAAGTTGGCTCCGACGTAGGGCGCGCCCGCCTTCTCGGTCTCCTCCAGGAAGATCAGCCGCACGGTCGGGGAGGCGTCCCAGTGGACGTCGGCGTACCCGGCGTCGTACAGCATCCGCTGCCAGCCGAGGTCGTGGGCGCGCCGACCCGGCCAGTCGTCCGGGGACGGCTTGGCGGGCAGGGTGGGCAGGGCCTTGGTGAGCCAGTCCCGCAGCCGGGCCCGGAACTCTTCTTCCTCCGGTGTGTACGAGAGGTCCATTACGTGTCGAAGTCCAGGCCCAGCATGCGGATGGCGTTGCCCCGCATCAGTTTGTAGACGGTCTCGTCGTCGAGACCCTTCACGTGGTCGAGGGCGACCTCCTTGGTGTGCGGGAAGGTCGAGTCGACGTGCGGGTAGTCGGTCTCGAAGGTGGCGTTGTCGCGGCCCACGACGTCGATCGAGGCGACCCCGTGCTTGTCACGGAAGAAGCAGCAGAACATCTGCCGGTAGTAGTACGTCGACGGCGGTTCCGGGATCAGGTCCCGCACCCCGCCCCAGGCGCGGTGCTCCTCCCACACGTCGTCGGCGCGCTCCAGGGCATACGGGATCCAGCCCATCTGCCCTTCGGAGTAGGCGAGTTTGAGGGTGGGGAACTTCACCAGCACCCCGCTGAAGAGGTAGTCCATCATCGAGGCCATCGCGTTGTTGAAGCTGAGCGAGGCCTGGACGGCGGGCGGCGCGTCCGGGGAGGCGGCGGGCATCTGCGAGCTGCTGCCGATGTGCATGTTGACGACGGTCCCCGTCTCCTGGCAGACCGCGAAGAACGGGTCCCAGTACCCGGAGTGGATGGAGGGCAGCCCGAGATAGGTGGGGATCTCCGAGAAGGTCACCGCCCGCACCCCGCGCGCCGCGTTCCGCCGGATCTCGGCGACGGCCGACTCCACGTCCCACAGCGGAATCAGGCACAGCGGGATCAGACGCCCCCCGCTGTCGCCGCACCACTCCTCCACCATCCAGTCGTTGTAGGCGCGCACGCACGCGAGCGCGACCTCCTTGTCGTGCGCCTCGGCGAAGGTCTGACCGCAAAAGCGCGGGAAGGTCGGGAAGCAGAGGCTGGCCTCGACGTGGTTGAGATCCATGTCGGCCAGCCGCGCCTTCGGGTCCCAGCACCCGCGCCGCATCTGCTCCCGGGTGATCCCCTCCAGGGTCATCTCGTCCCGGTCGAAGCCGACGGCGGCGATGTTGCGCTTGTACGGGAACTTCAGATCCTCGTAGATCCACCAGTCCGTCGGCTGGCCGTCCGGATCCATGGTGATCTGGTACTTCCCGCCGATGTACGCCAGCTCCCCGATCCCGGCGGTCAGCGGCTTGGGCCCGCGGTCCCGGTACTTGGCCGGCAGCCAGGTCTCGAAGAGGTGGGCGGGCTCGATCACATGGTCGTCGACGCTGATGACGCGGGGCAGTTCGGTCATGGTCCCCCACCTACTTATCTGATGGACCGTCAGATTTACCGTCCCCAGCAGGCTAGCCCGCGACCCCTGGACCGACAAGGCGCACGGCTCTACGCTCTGCTGCAAATCTGACGCACTGTCAGCTATGCAGGGGGTCGAAGTGAACGACACCGCACACGCCCTGGGCGCCTCGCGCACCCTGTGGGAGCTGGTGGACCGCAGGGCCCGCCTCACCCCGGACCGTCCCGTCCTGCTCCAGGACGACCGCCGGCTGACCTTCGGCGAACTGCGTGCACGGGCCGAGCGGGTCGCGGCCGGCCTGCACGCCATGGGGGTGCGCCCCGGCACGGTGGTGGCCTGGCAGCTGCCCACGCGCATCGAAACGGCCCTGCTGTCCTTCGCGCTGGCCCGGCTGGGCGCCGTGCAGTCCCCGGTCATCCCGTTCTACCGGGACCGGGAGGTCGGCTTCGCGCTGCGCGAGTCCAAGGCCGAGTTCTTCGCCGTACCGGGCGTCTGGCGCGGCCACGACCACACGGAGATGGCCCGGCGGCTCGGCGCGAAGGGCGTCTTCGAGGCGTACGACGACCTGCCCGAGGGCGATCCGTCCGCCCTCCCCGCACCCCCCACGGACGGCACGTCGGTGCGCTGGATCTACTGGACCTCGGGAACGACCTCCGCCCCCAAGGGCGTCCTGCACACCGACCGCTCCCTGATCGCGGGCGGCTCCTGCCTCGCCCACGCACTGCGTCTGACGCCCGAGGACGTGGGCTCGATGGCGTTCCCGTACGCGCACATAGCCGGACCCGACTACACGGTCATGCTCCTTCTCTACGGCTTCCCGGCGGTGATGTTCGAGCAGTTCGCACTGCCGGACGCGCTGGAGGGCTACCGGCGGCACGGCGTGACGGTGGCCGGCGGGTCGACGGCGTTCTACTCGATGTTCCTGGCCGAGCAGCGCAAGCGGCCGGGGGCGAAGGTGATCCCCTCCCTGCGGCTGCTCGCCGGAGGCGGGGCTCCCAAGCCCCCCGAGGTCTACCACGCCGTCGTACGCGAGATGGGCGTCCAGCTCACCCACGGCTACGGCATGACCGAGGTGCCGATGATCACCATGGGGGACCCGCGGGACTCGCCGGAACACCTCGCGACGACCGAGGGGCGCCCGCCGGAGGGGATGGAGATACGGATCGTCGACGGCGAGGTACGGCTGCGCGGGGAGGCGGTGTGCCAGGGCTATCTGGACCCCGGCCAGACAGCCGCGGCCTTCGACGGGGAGGGCTTCCTGCGCACGGGGGACCTCGGGCGCGTGACCGACTCCGGACACCTCGTGCTCACCGGGCGGCTGAAGGACGTGATCATCCGCAAGGGCGAGAACATCTCGGCCAAGGAGATCGAGGATCTGCTCGCCGCGCACCCGGCGGTCGGGGACGTGGCGGTGATCGGCCTGCCGGACAGGGAGCGCGGGGAGCTGGTCTGCGCGGTGATCGAACAGCCGTCGGGGGCAGCCGGGTTGACGCTGACGGAGATCGTCACGTACCTGCGGGCGGAAGGGCTGTCCGTCCACAAGCTGCCCGAGCGGCTGGAGGTGGTGGACGCCCTTCCACGGAACGAGACCCTGCGGAAGGTGCTGAAGTACCAGCTGCGGGAGCGGTTCTCCGGGCCACCGGCCGCTACTCGGGAACCGTGAAGTACCGCGCGAACGCCGGCACGATCTCCGCCTCGCTGATCCTGCCGTCGCCGTCGCTGTCGAGCGCGGTGGCGGTCGCCCTGGCGGTGCCCTCCGGCACGTGGAAGACGCGCAGCACGCGGACCGTGTCGGTGAGGGTGGCGTGGCCGTCCGCGTCCGGATCGGCCACGGCCAGCGCCGCGTGCAGGAAGGGGCGGGCGATCTCGGCGAAGCGGTCAGGGTTGTCGCGCAGGCGCTTGACCGCGCCGGTGACGAATTCCTCACGGGTGATGCGCTGGTCGCCGTCCCGGTCCGCGATCCCCGCCATGCCCTGCCAGAAGGCCTCCGCGCCGGCGTACAGCGCCTGGCCCTTGTCGGAGCGGGCGGGCACGGTGAACTCGGCGAGCAGCGCCTTGGCCGCCGCGTTGAAGTCCTCGCGGTCGATGTAGCCGTTGCCGTCCTGGTCGAAGGTGGCGAACCGGGCGGCGATCCTGCGCTCGTACTCGGTGCTGACCATGTCTGTTCGGGCCGCCTTACGTTGACGTGGGGGTTGATCTGGCAGGGAGCGTACGTCGCGGGCGGCGGTGATGTGGCGGGAAAGCGGCGGTTGTGCCAAGACCGGGGGAATTCTGCGACAACCTTGTGCCGACAGCCCGGGAAGGTGCCTCAGGCCGAGAGGGGACCCGCTTCGTCGGCGGTGGCGGACTCGACATCGGGGCGGACGTCGAAGAGACGGCGGACGCCGAGCGCGCCGAGGACCCGGTTGACGTGCGAGCCGTCGTCCGCGCCCCGGTCCGGCAGGATCAGCCGCAGCCGGCCCTGGCAGGAGCGGATCAGCCGACGGGCGGCGACCAGGACGCCGACCCCGCTGGAGTCGCAGAAGAACACGTCGGAGAGGTCGAGGATCAGACTGTGGTGGCCCTCCGCGACCACGTCGTGCACGCGCTGGCGCAACACCGGCGAGGTGATCAGGTCCAGTTCCCCGGACACCCGGAGCACGGCCCACTCGCCTTGTTCGACGCCGGTCACCTTGAATCCCACGGCCACGCCCCTCCGCTCGCCGGATCTCCCGGAACCGCCCGGAAACGGAAGCAGTTCCTACGTTTCATTCCGCGCGGCTGCCCAGCGGCCGTTCCCTGAAACTTCGGGGAACAAACCGCACACGATCGGCAAGGGGCTTGTTTCAGTCACTATCGATCCTGTTCGATCGGAGATGGACACAACTCGCGTGAAGATCGTGTGAAGAGGGCACTATCACCTGCGGTGCCTCGGGGGCGCTCATTGACACAAAGGGGCGTGCGCCGTCAGACGTGCCGACTACATTCGGGATGACGGTGCAGAGAGGCTGGACGGGCCGGACCAGGGCGAGGGGAGGGGCAGCATGGCGCAGAAGGACGTACCGCCCCGTTGGGACCGCAAGATGCAGCAGCGGCTCGCGCGCGGCGAGGCCGCCGCGCTCGGCGAGTTCTACGACCGGTTCGCCTCGCTGGTGCACAGTCTCGCCCACCGCGTCCTCGGCGACGAGCGGGGCGCCGACGGCCTCACCCGCGAGGTCTTCGCCCACGTCTGGGAACACCCCGAGACCTACGACCCCAAGCAGGGTCCGCTGCGCTCCTGGGTCGCCGAGGTGACCCACCGGCTCGCCGTGCAGCGGCTGCGCGCCACCGAGACCGCCGCGCTCACCCGGGGCGGGAGCGGCCCCGGCGAGGAGCCGCAGAGCCTGGCCGGCGAGGAGCTGGAGACCCTGGAGAGCAAGGTGCGCCACGCCTCGGTCGCCGCCCGTGCCGACTACATCGTCCACTCCATGCCCGCCCCGCTGCGCGCCGCGCTGGAACTGGCCTATTTCCAGCGCCGCGACTACCGCCAGACCGCCGCCGACCTCGGCGTCACGGAGGACGAGGCCCGCCGCCGGCTCCGCCTCGGCCTGCAACTGCTCTCCACCGCCCATGACGTCGGCACACCACCGGGATACGGGGGTGCGGTGTGAGCGGGAACGGCGGTTTCGAGGCGCACGACGGCCGCGACGACGAGGAGCGACGCGCCTGTGGGGGCACCCGGGGAGCGGGCTCCGGTGCCGGGTCCGGTGAGGTGCCGCCCGGTGCCGGCGGCCCCGGACCCGACCGGACGCCCCGGATACCGCTGCCCCGCGCCTCCGTCGAGGACAGCGGGCTGCCACTGCCCGACCTCGCCGACCTGGGGGACCTCGCGCCCGTGCCGCTCGACCTGTCGCACGATGTCCTGAAGTCGCTCCTCGGCGCCTGGGCCCTGACCGCCTGCTCGGCGGCCGAGACGGCGGCCGTGGAGGACCACCTCGGCAGCTGCGGTTCCTGCGCGGACGAGGCACTGCGGCTGCGCGCGGCGGTCGGTCTGCTGCACCAGCCCGAGACCCTCGACCTGGACCCCGCGCTGCGCACCCGCGTCCTGGAGGGCTGTCTGGACCGCCGGCCGCCGCGCATCCCGGTGCCCGGATGGGCGGCGCCGTACGACGCCGAGACGGCGCGGCTGGACGCCCTGCTGCAGGACTTCGGGGACGCCGAGTGGCATGCGCCGGTGCGGCTGCGGTGGTTCGAGGGCGACGCGCCGACGAGCCGTCGTACCACCGTGGCCGGGGTGATCGCGCATCTGCTGTCGGTGGACGGACTGGTCGCGATGGCGCTCGGTCTGGACGACCCGCTGACGGAGGTCCTCGCCCAGGGCGAGCAGGCCGGCCAGGCCCCGGCGGGCCCGGCCGGGCGCACCGAGGCGTACTGGCGGACCTCCCACTTCCCGCCGACGCGGTCGGTGCGGGGGCCGTGGCGGGAGCAGAGCCACAACCTCGTACGGACGGTGTCCTTCACGGGCAGCACCGCCGGCGGGCTCACGGTGCCGTACGGCGGCTTCGAACTGCCCCTGCACGATGCGATGCTGGACCGGGCCTTCGAGTGCTGGGTGCACGCGGAGGACATCGCGGAGGCGGTCGACTACCCGTACGAGCCGCCCGCACCACGCCACTTGAACAAGATGATCGACCTCGCGGCCCGGATGCTCCCGGCCGCCCTGGCCGAGCGGCGCCGTGCGGGGCTGTCCGCACCGGGCCAGACCCCGCACCTCGTCCCGGCGGGGTCGCCGGGGCGCAGCCTGCGTCTGGAGATCGAGGGCGCGGCCGGCGGCGAATGGCTGATCCCGCTGGACTCCCCCGCGGCGGTGGGCTCCGCAGAGTTCGAGGTGGCCCATGTCGCCCTGGACGGCGTGGAGTTCTGCCGTCTGGCCGCCGGCCATGTGCCACCGGAGGAGGCGGCGGCGGGACAGGTGGGCGACCGGGTGGCCATCAGAGACGTGCTGTTCGCCGCGGCGGGGCTCAGCCGGATGTGAGCCCCGCTCCCGGCAGCGGCTCAGTGGACGGAGAACCCGCCGTCCACGAAGATCGACTGCCCGGTGACATAGCCGGAGGCGGCGCCGGCGAGGAACACCGCCGCGCCCGCGAAGTCCTCGGCCAGCCCGTTGCGGCCGACCAGCGTGCGGGCGGCCAGCGCCGCCACCTTCTCGGGATCGGACGACAGCCGTGCGTTGAGCGGCGTCATCACGAAGCCCGGCACGAGGGTGTTGCAGGTGACGCCGTACGGCGACCAGGCCTCGGCCTGGGAGCGGGCCAGTGATTCCAACGCGCCCTTGGAGACACCGTAGGCGCCGCTCTGCACAAAGGCCCGGTGCGCCTGCTGGGAGGTGAGGTGGATGATCCGGCCGTAGCCCCGCTCGGCCATGCCGGGCCCGAACCTCTGCCCCAGCAGGAAGGGCGCGTCCAGGTTCAGGGCCATGGTGGTGTCCCACACGTCCTCGCCCAGCTCGCCCATCGGCGGCCGCACGTTGACCCCGGCGCTGTTGACCAGGATGTCGGGCTCCCCGAACACCGCGGCCGCCTCGTCGGCCGCCGCGCGCACGCCCTCGCGGGTGCTCAGGTCGGCGCTGACCCAGGCAGCCCGGCAGCCTTCGGCGGTCAGCTCGTCGACCGTGGCGGCCAGCTCCGCCTCCTTGCGCGCGACGACCACCACGCTCGCCCCGGCACGCGCCAGTGCCCCGGCGATGCCCCGGCCGATGCCGGAACTGCCCCCGGTCACCACCGCGACCCGGCCGTCCAGGGAGAAGAGTCCGGAGAGATAAGCCTGCGAGATCATGTTCGAAAGCCTAGACGGCAGCCCTCAGGCGAACACCACGGTCCGGCGCCCGTTGAGCAGGATCCGGCGCTCCGCGTGCCACTTCACCGCGCGCGCCAGGGCCTGGCACTCCACATCGCGTCCGACGGCGACCAGTTGGTCGGGGGTCACGTCGTGGCCCACCCGCTCGACCTCCTGCTCGATGATCGGGCCCTCGTCGAGGTCGGCGGTGACGTAGTGGGCCGTGGCACCGATCAGCTTGACGCCCCGGGCGTGCGCCTGGTGGTAGGGCTTGGCGCCCTTGAAGCTCGGCAGGAAGGAGTGGTGGATGTTGATGATCCGGCCGCTGAGCTGCTTGCACAGGTCGTCCGAGAGGACCTGCATGTAGCGGGCGAGGACGACCAGTTCGATCTTCTCCTCGCGCACGATCTCCAGCAGCTGCCCCTCGGCGGCCGCCTTGGTCTCCCTCGTCACCGGGATGTGGTGGAAGGGGACGTTGTACGACCTCACCAGCTCTTCGAACTCGGTGTGGTTGGAGACCACGGCCGCGATCTCCACGGGGAGCGCGCCGATCCGGGCGCGGAAGAGGAGGTCGTTCAGGCAGTGGCCGAACTTGCTGACCAAGAGGACGATGCGCATCTTCTCGTCGGCCCGGTTGATCTGCCAGTCCATGTGGAAGGAGTCACCGATCGCCGCGAAGCTCGCCCGCAGCTTGTCCACCGTCACCGGAGGCTCCGCCGAGAAGTGGACGCGCATGAAGAACAGCCCCGTGTCGTGGTCGCCGAACTGCTGGCTGTCCTCGATGTTGCAGCCGGTCATGAACAGGTAGCTCGACACGGCGTGCACGATGCCCTGCTTGTCCGGGCAGGAGAGGGTGAGGACGTACTGTTCGGCGGGGGCCGCGGCTCGGGTGGGCTGCTCGTTCATGCACCACAGGGTCTCATGGCCGCACCGCCCGGAGGCGCTGTCGTCCGCTACGCGGACCGGGTGACGATCCGCAGCACCTCAAGGCTCTTCGGCGGCGTGTCCGGGTCGTCCCCGTCACTGGCCGACATGCGCACATGGGCGTCCCGGGCCGCTCGCACCGCCTCCGGCCACCCGTGGTGGTCGAAATAGGCGGAGACCGGCGCGTCCGGGCCGACCTGGTGCATGATCCGCAGCACCCGCAGCACGGCGGTGTCGACGAGCGCCGCCTCCTGCGAGTCCCGGAATATCGTGCCGATGTACTTCTCCGCGGACCAGTTGTCCAGCCAGGTGTCCTCCACCAGTCGGTACACGGCGTCGGTGACGTCGCCGTACCCGTCCACTGCGGCCAGCCAGACGTCCCGCTGGAACGCCTGGTCGGAGAGCATGTGCAGCGCCGAGCGCACATTGCTGCGCCAGCGCCACCACGGCATGTCGTTCAGAGGCATGCCGCCCATGGTGGAGGAGCGACGGCCGCGACGGGAAGAGTTCTCCGAACCTTGCACGGTCATCGATCGTACGTTCCTCGTCACACGAGCCACACCGGCCCCCGTAATTCACCTCGATGTCACCTTTCGTTGACTCAGGGTCACTCCCCGGTTAGCGGTGTGAGGGAATCGTGCGTGTCCATGACCGGCAGGCGACGCACCCGCAGCACCTTCGTCCGACCCTTCTTCCGGCCCGTCAGAGCCACCGTCGTGTCGGCGGTCGCGCTGGCAGCCTGTGCGTCGCTCACCGCCGGATGCGGGGCCATCCCCGGTGCCACGGGGGGCTCCGGGGATGGCCCGATCAAGGTCATGACCTGGGCGCCCGAGAAGACCGATGCCACCAACAAGCCCGGCATGCCCGCGATGGCCCGCGCCTACGAGAAGTGGATCAACGCCCACGGCGGCATCAACGGCCACGAACTCGAAGTCCTGACCTGCAACGACCACAACGACAGCGTGGGCGCCGCGAAGTGCGCCCGGCGGGCGGTGGCCGAGGACGTCGTCGCGGTCGTCGGCTCCTACAGCCAGTTCGGCGACTCCTTCCTCGCCCCGCTGGAGAGCGCGGGAGTCCCCTACATAGGCGGCTACGGCGTCACCAACGAGGAGTTCACCGGCCCGATGTCGTACCCGGTCAACGGTGGCCAGCCGGTCCTCCTGGCCGGCCTCGGCAGGGCCCTGAGCGCCACCTGCGGCCCCATCGCCCTGGTCCGCCCCGACAGCATCGCCGGCGACCAGCTGCCCACCCTGCTCGACTCGGGCCTGAAGGCGGGCGGGCACGCGGCGGCCGGCGACCAGCTCGCGGCCGAGAACGCCACCGAGTACGGCACCCAGGCCGATGAGGCGCTGCGGTCCGCGACCCGGGACGTGGCGAAGAAGGGCTGCGTGGTGCCCGCGCTCGGGGACCGCACCGACACCTTCATGGACTCCTTCCGGCGGGCCCGTGACAGCTTCCCCGCGGTGCGGACGGCGACCGTGCTGGGCAGCGTCGACCAGTCCGTGATCAACGCGACGGGCGGGGCGTCGGGGCCGTACGAGGGGGCGTACATCACCAGCTGGTACCCGGTGGCGTCGGACGCGCGCTGGGACCGGATGAAGAAGGTCATCAACGAGGAGGCCTTCGGCGACAACCGCATCGACCCCGCGGACGCCGGAGTGCAGACCACCTGGATCGCCTACACCGTGCTCAAGACCGTCCTGGAGAAGATCGCTGACGGCGAGATGAGCGCCGACAGCGTGCGGCACACCCTCGACGACGGTCTGCATGTGTCCACGGACGGCCTCACCCCGACCCTGCACTGGCCCTACGAGGGCAAGCTCGCCGGGGTCGGCTTCCCACGGCTGGTCAACGCCGACGTGACCCTGCAGGTGGTCAGGGACGGCCGGCTTGTCGCCGCGAAGAAGACCGCCGGCTCGGGCATCGACGGGATCACCGACATGACGAGCACGCTGGAGAGCGCGGAGATCGACTGATCCGGCTCCCCAGCGCCCCCGCCCGCCTCACAGCTGGGTGGGCTGGCGCTGGGTCAGGCCGTACTTCTGCGCGACGGAGTTCCACAGCGCGGCCGCCTTCACCTTCTGCGCGCTGGCGGTGCCGCTCTCCCGGTTGCCGGCCTGGGTCTGGCCGGTGACGCGGGCGTGCCCCTTCTTGCAGCCCTTCCCGCTGCCGGCCTGGTCGGCCCAGGCCGCGTAGTGGTTGTCGGCGGACGCGGACGCCTGCCAGGCCTTGGTGAGGGCCGCGGTCAGCTCGGCGTTGTTCGGCAGCTTGTCGACGGACAGCTTGCCGAGCCGGGTGACCAGGTCGGCGCGCTGCTTGGCCGCGTTCCGCAGGTCGGAAGAGGCCTGACCGAGGTTGTTGCACTGCTTGACGTTCGCCACCGCCTGGATCACCGAGGCGCGGCTGCTGCCGCTGTCGGCGAGCAGCTTGTCCAGGGCGACCGCCTGCTGTTCGGCGGGGTCGGCGGCGGGCGAGGCGGAGCCATCGGTGGCCGGGGCGGAGGCGGCGACGGTCTTGTTGTCGCTGCCCTTGTCCCCGCCACCGCCGCTGAGCAGCGCACCGGCGCCGACGCCTACGACGACGATGCCCACGCCGATCGCGGCGATCAGCGGCACCCGGGAGCCGCTGCGGCCCCGGCGCCGGCCGTCATCGTCGTCGTCCGGGTGCCGGCTGTACGAGTCCATGGGCGGGCTGTACGACGGCTGCGCGGCGCCCGGGTAGTCGTTCTGCGGCCGGATGCGCGGCATCTGCTGGGTGGCGCCCGCCGGGCTCTGGGCGCCCGCCGGCCCGCTGCGGAAGAGGTTGTCGAACTCGGCCGGCGGCTGCCGGTCGCCGCCCTGCGCCTGGCCGGCGTACGGCGGGATGTACTGCGTGGCCTCGGCGTCGGAGTGGGCGGCCGGCGCGGACGGCTGCTGTGCCCGCCCGAGGAACCGCGTCTCCTCCCCGGCGGACTCGGGCGGCAGCGCACCGGCCGCCACGGGCGGTATGTACTGCGTGGCGCCCTCGTCGGCGGGGGCCGCCGGCAGGACCGGGGGCAGGTACTGGGTCGCACCCTCGGGCGCGGAGGCCGCCGGGACGGGCGGGATGTACTGGGTCGCGCCCTCGGCCGCGGGGGCGGAGACCGGCGGAAAGTACGCGGTCGCGTTGTCGGCCGCCGGGGGCAGGGGCGCGCTCTGCGCCGGGTACGCGTCCGGCGTGGCGGGGGGCAGGGACGCGGCCGGGTACTGCTGCTGGTACGGGGCCGGGGCTCCGTAGGCGGGCTGCCCGCCCGCACCGTCCTCGAGCTGCCCGGCGCCGTACGAGGGCTGCTGAGCCCCGCCGTACGCCTGCGCCTGGCCCGCGGAGCCGTACGCCGGGTTCTGGCCGCCGGAGCCGTAGGCCTGATCGCCGTACGACTGCGCCGGTGCGCCCTCCGGGGGCAGCGGGCCGGGGCCGTTGCCGGCGGCGGGCTGCTGGTCCGGGGTGCCCCACTGCTGGGCGGGCGCCGGGGGCCAGCCCTGGTCCTGCTGGGGTGCCTGCTGCCGGCCGGGGCCCCAGGGGCCGCCCCAGGCCTGGCCGCCGGCGGGTGCGGCCGAGGCGGGAGCGCCGGTCATGCCCGGCAGCAGGGGCTCGCCTCCGTCGGAGGGCAGCACGATGCCTTCGCGCGCGGGCCGCGCCGAGGGCTCATCGCCCTGTCCACTCTGCGTCACCGGGACTCCTACGAATGGGGGACCTTCGGAATCGTCGGCCCACGCTACCGGGTCCCCCGAGCCGGGTGCCATGCAGCTCAGGGCGCGATCTTGTTCCCTGTGACAGCGGTAACACAACGGCCCCGCGGCACGCTGTTCATGGCCGCCCGTTCGGATCCGGGTGCCGTTTCCCGTGCGTTCACGCGTCGCGGGGCCGGTGTTCAGGCGGCCTGCTGGAGGTCGAGACGGGCCCCGAACTCCCGTACGACCGCTTCGTCCCGGAAGGGCTCCAGACGCTGCTGGAGGTCCTCCAGATATTCGGCACCCCGGTTGGAGCGCAGCCTCTCCAGCAGTTCCACCGCCTTCATCCCGGTGCTGCAGGCCTGCTCGATCTCGCGCTGCTGCACCTGGGCCGTGGCGAGCAGCGCATAGCCGATGGCACGGCGCCGGGCCCGGGACTCGGGGTGCCCGGCCAGCGACTGCTCGGCACACCGCGCCGCCGCCTCGGCCTGCCCCAGGTCGCGGTGGCAGTGCGCCAGCTCGTCGGCCAGATAGGCCTCGTCGAAGTGGGCGATCCACACCGGGTCGTCCCCTGAGGCCGCGTCCGCCTGCTCCATCGCCGAGACCGCCCGCCCGGAAGCCGCCTGCGCGGCGCGGACGTCACCGAGCAGGGCGTGCCCGCGCGCCTCGGCCGCGTGGAACATCGCCTCCGCGCGCGGGGTCACCCGTCCGCGCGCCCCTTCCTGCGCGGCCCGCGCCAGCTGGGCGATCTCGCGCGGGTTCCCGAGCTGCGCGGCGAGGTGGCTCATGGAGGCGGCGAGGATGTAGCCGCCGTAGCCGCGGTCGCCGGCCGCCTGCGCCAGGCGCAGGGACTGGATGTAGTACCGCTGGGCCAGGCCGGGCTGCCCGGTGTCGACCGCCATGTACCCGGCCAGCTCGGTCAAGCGGGCCACGGTCGCGAACAGCTCGCGGCCGACCGCCTCGCGGTACGACCCCGCGAGCAGCCCGGAGACGACGCTGTTGAGGTAGTGCACGACGACCGGGCGCACATGCCCGCTGCCGAACTGGTGGTCGAGGTCCACCAGCGCCTGGGTCATGGACCGTACGGCGGCCACGTCGGACTGGCCCACGCGCGGGCCCGCCTGCCGGGCCACCTGGGAGTCCGGCGCGGAGATCAGCCAGTCGCGGCTGGGCTCGACCAGCGCGGAGGCGGCGACGGACGAGCCGGACAGGAAGTCCCGCCGGCCCACGTCGCTGCGCCACAGCTCGCAAACCTGCTCGATGGCCCCCAGTACCGTCGGCGAGAACTGGAGACCGACCCCCGAGGCGAGGTTCTTGCCGTTGGCCATGCCGATCTCGTCGATCGTGACCGTACGGCCGAGTTTGCGTCCGAGTGCCTCCGCGATGATCGCCGGGGCCCGGCCCCGCGGCTGCTGACCGCGCAGCCAGCGGGCCACGGACGTCTTGTCGTAGCGCAGGTCGAGACCGTGCTCGGCACCGCACATGTTGACCCGCCGGGCCAGCCCGGCGTTCGAGCACCCCGCTTCCTGGATGAGAGCCTGCAGCCGTTCGTTCGGCTGCCTCGCGACAAGAGGCCTCGCGGCCATGTGCTACCCCCTGCGAACCCCTGGAGCGTGAAGATGCGGCCGGAAGGATCCGGTCGTGAAGATCACTGCCCAGCTGACATACCGTCAATGCGTGACATGTGCGGTTTGCCGGGGTAAAGGCAGATGCCATCCCCATCCCTGGCTACCCAGCCCACGCCCGGGTTCCTCCTGCGCGCCCCCACCTGTGCACCCGTGCGCCCCAGGTGCGGAATCGATGCTCCTCCCCCGCGCGCGCCGTGGCCGTAACTCCAGGTGGGTGCGGGAGTTGAGTGAACCGTGGAAGAGACGATCGCCGGCACACAAGCCGCTCAGATTCCGCAGCAGCGCGGGGAATCGCTGCTGGAAACCGCCGTACGCTACGCCGAGGAGCGGCACTGGGACGTGTTCCCGGGCACCTGGCTGGAAGCCGTCGACGGGGCGCAGCGCTGCTCGTGCGGCGACGCCTCCTGCCCCGCGCCGGGTGCGCACCCCGCGCGCCCCGACTGGGCGACGCAGGCGACCGGCAGTGCGACCGTCGCGCGCCGGATGTGGCAGAAGCAGCCGACGGCGTCGATCCTGCTGCCGACAGGGCGTACGTTCGATGCGCTGTCCGTCCCGGAGAGCGCCGGTTTCCTGGCACTGGCCCGCATGGAGCGGATGGAGCTGACCCTCGGGCCGGTGACGCTCACCCCCGCGCGGCGGATGCAGTTCTTCGTGCTGCCGGGGGCTTCGGTGAAGGTTCCCGATCTGGTCCGCAAGCTCGGCTGGTCGCTGGCCTCGCTGGACCTGGTACCGCTCGGGGAGGGAAGTTACGTGGCCGCTCCGCCGACCCGTTTCGGCTCGCGCGGTGCCGTGCAGTGGGCCTGCCGGCCCACCCCGGCGAATCGATGGCTGCCGGATGCGGAGGAGTTGATCTCGCCGCTGGCCTACGCCTGCGGCAGGGACAAGTAGCGTGCACCCGCGCGGCGGAGCCGCACAGCGGGCCCGGTCCCGCCCCCTGAGGGCACGGCGGTCGCCGTAGGGTTCACACATGAACGAGGCTGCGGTTCGCGTGCGGGGACTCTGGAAGCAATTCGGGCAGCAGGTTGCCGTGGGCGGGATCGATCTCGATCTGCCCGCCGGGAAGTTCATCGGGCTGGTCGGGCCCAACGGGGCCGGGAAGACCACCACGCTGTCCATGGTGACCGGGTTGCTACGGCCCGATCAGGGGTCCGTCGAGGTCGTCGGGCACGACGTGTGGCAGGACCCGGTGGCCGTCAAGGCGCGGATCGGAGTGCTGCCCGAGGGGCTGCGATTGTTCGAGCGGCTCTCCGGGCGGGAGTTGCTGGGGTACTCGGGGCGGCTGCGGGGGCTGCCCGGCGCCGAGGTCGACAAGCGGGCCGCCCAGTTGCTGGACGTGCTGGACCTGGCCGGGGCGCAGCACAAACTCGTCGTGGACTACTCGACCGGCATGCGCAAGAAGATCGGGCTCGCGGCCGCACTCCTCCACAATCCCGAAGTGCTGTTCCTGGACGAGCCGTTCGAGGGCGTCGACCCGGTGTCCGCACAGACGATCCGCGGTGTGCTGGAGCGGTACACCGCCTCCGGAGCCACCGTCGTGTTCTCCTCGCACGTGATGGAGCTGGTCGAGTCGCTGTGCGACTGGGTGGCCGTCATGGCGGCGGGGCGCATCCGTGCGACGGGGACGCTGGCCGAGGTGCGCGGGGAACATTCCACCTTGCAGGCGGCCTTCCTGGAGCTGGTCGGGGCGCGCGGCCTGGACGCCGGGTCCGATCTGGACTGGCTGGGCGGCGGGGCGGCCCGATGACGAACGTGACCTCGACCGTCGTACGGCTGAAGGTGTCGCTGCTGCGCAACGGGCTCAGGCAGTCGGCGGGCCGGCGTGCCGCGTTCGTCGCCTCGGCCGTCGTGGCGCTGCTGTTCGCACTGCTGCAGCTGCTGGGCCTGCTGGCGCTGCGCGGGCACGCACACGCCGAAGCGGTCGCCGTGCCCGGTACGGCCGTGCTGGCGCTGGGCTGGGCGGTGATGCCGCTGTTCTTCCCGAGCGGTGACGAGACACTGGACCCGACCCGCCTGGTGATGCTGCCCCTGCGGCCCCGACCCCTGGTACGGGCGCTGCTGGCCGCCTCACTCGTCGGCATCGGGCCGCTGTTCACACTGCTGGTGCTGGCGGGCTGCGCACTGTCGGTGGCGCACGGCACGGCAGGGTACGTGTTCTCGCTCGTCGCCGTCCCGCTCTCCCTGCTGGTCTGCGTGGCGCTCGCGCGGGCCGTCGCCGCCGCCAACGTACGACTGCTGACCAGCAGGAAGGGACGCGATCTGGCCGTGCTGAGCGGGCTGGTGATCGCCATCGGGGCACAGCTGGTCAACTTCGGTGCCCAGCGCCTGGGTTCGGCGGGACTCGGACAGCTGCAGCCGGTCGCGGACGTGCTGTCCTGGGTACCGCCCGCGTCGGCCGTGGGGGCGGTACGGGCGGCGAGCGAGGGGTCGTACGGCACCGCCCTCGCTCAACTCGCTGTGTCGCTGGCCGGGTCGGCGGCGCTGATCGCGCTCTGGAGCCGAAACCTCACACGGCTGATGACCTCGCCCGACGGGTCCACCGTCCAGGCTCTCGATGCCGGGGCGCGGGACCGCACCTCCTCCGCCGGCCTGAGGCGGCTGCTGCCGGGCGGGCGCACGGGCACGGTCATGGAACGCACCCTGCGCTACATCTGGCGCGACCCGAAGACCAAGGCCGCCTGGGTGACCTCGCTGGCCATCGGGCTGATCGTGCCGGTCTTCAACGCGGTGCAGGGCACCGGGTCGATCTACTTCGCGTGCTTCGCCGCCGGCATGCTCGGCATCCAGATGTACAACCAGTTCGGGCAGGACACCTCCGCCTTCTGGATGGTGGCCCTGACGATCTCCTCGGCGCGGGACGCATACGCCGAGCTGCGCGGGCGGGCGCTGGCCCTGCTGGTGATCACCCTGCCGTACGCCACCCTCGTGACCGTCCTGACGACCGCGCTGCTCGGCGCCTGGGCCCGGCTGCCGGAGGTGCTGGGACTGTCCCTCGCGCTGCTCGGGGCGATGCTGGCGACCGGCGCCTGGACCTCGGCCCGCTTCCCGTACTCCATCCCGCAGGAGGGCCACAAGAACGTGGCCCCCGGCCAGGCCGGGCTCGCCTGGATCTCGATCTTCGGCGGCATGGTCGCGGCCGCGCTGCTCTGCTCCCCCGTCATCGCCCTGACGATCTGGCGCTACGTGACCGCTGACGGGGACGCGTGGAGCTGGGTGCTGCTGCCGGTGGGGGCCTTGTACGGGGCCGGGATCACCTGGGTGGGGCTACGGCTGGCGGCACCCCGAACGGCGGTCCGCCTGCCGGAGATCCTGACAGCGGTGAGCAAGGGCTGACGGCGCCTGTGCACCCCGCACCCGCCGACGCACGGACACCGCGCGGGCAGGAAGGCGAACGGCCCTCAGGCCCCGGGCACAGCCTCCAGGAACGGCTCGATCGCCGCCCGCCAAGCCCCCGGCTGGTCATAGTGAACAAGGTGCCCCGCCTCGGCGACCTCCGCATACTCGCCCCGGGGCAGCACCCGCACCATCTCCTGTGCCTCGGCCCGCCCCAGCTCGCCGTCGAGCCCGCGGACCACGAGCGCAGGACACCCGACCTGAGCCAGCTCCTCCCAGTGGGCGTCGTACACCCAGCTCTCGCGGGTCCGGAGCATCTGCTCCGGCTCGAAGACAGGGCGCCAGCCGTCGGCCGACTCGTGCATCACCTCGGCGTAGAACGCGCCGCGGGAGGGGTTCGGACGCTCCACCCAGGGATCGTCCCCGCCGAACCACTTGCGGACGTCGGCGAGGGTGGCGAAGGGGACGGGCCAGGACCGGAACCAGGCGGCCCACTCGCGCTGCGAGGTCGCGCCGAGCGCGGAGGCCCGCATGTCGCAGATGATCAGGCCGCGCACCAGGTCGGGGCGTTTCGCGGCGAGCTGCCAGGCGGTCAGGGCGCCCATGGCGTGGCCGATGAGGACGGTGGGGGCGAGGCCGAGCTGTTCGAGGGCGGCCTCGGCGTCCTCGACGTAGGCCTCCCGGGTGTAGGCGGCCTGCGGGGGCTTGTCGCTCTGGCCGTGGCCGCGCTGGTCGAGCGCGACGGCGCGGTGGCGCTCGGCGAGCCAGCGGGCGGTGGACGCCCAGTGCGAGGCGCGGCCCATCAGACCGTGGAGTAACAACACGCCCGGGGCGCCGGGCTCGGCCCCCGGTTTGGGCGGGTCCGCGTACTCCCAGGCAGCCAGGCGCACCCCGCCCGCTCCCGTCACGTCGATACGCCGTGCCATCGGCCTGGCACCCCCCAGCTCCGCCTGCCTCGTACCGGTGTACTGCCGTTGTCGCCGTCGTGCTGCCGCCGCAGACTATCGAATGCCTATTCGAAAATGCTGCCTCTGCGGACAAGACCCCTCATTCGAGTGACACCCCTCAAGGAATGATCGCCGCCGCCGAGGGGATCTTTCTGGCGGGAGGCGGACCGCTCGGGGAAAAACGGTCCGAGGGGGATGACCCTGAGAGCTCGGGGCTCCGGGTCAGAACAGGGGAGGACAGGCCCCGGCGCCACACGGCGCCGGGGCCCTCTCATGCTCAGCGCTTGGCGACGAACACATGGGAGGCGACGTCCGCCTCCAGCTCGGCCGCCTCACCGCCGCTGCCCACCAGCACCCCGCCCGCCGACTCCGTCACGCTGACCACCGAGCCGGGCTGCACACCCGCGCGGCGCAGCGTGTACATCAGCTGAGCGTCCGTCTGGATCGGCTCGCCGATGCGGCGGACGACGACCGTCTTGCCGTCCGTGCCCGGGTCCAGGTCGGCCAGCGACACCATGCTCTCGTCCAGGAACGGGTCCGCCCCGTCCTTCTCGCCCAGCTCCTCCAGGCCCGGGATGGGGTTGCCGTACGGCGACTCGGTCGGGTGCCTCAGCAGCTCCAGCACCCGGCGCTCCACGGCCTCGCTCATCACGTGCTCCCAGCGGCACGCCTCCGCGTGGACCTGCTCCCACTCCAGGCCGATCACGTCGACGAGCAGACACTCCGCCAGGCGGTGCTTGCGCATCACGCGCGTGGCCAGCCTGCGGCCCTCGTCGGTCAGCTCCAGGTGCCGGTCGCTGGCCACGGAGACCAGGCCGTCGCGCTCCATGCGCGCCACCGTCTGGCTCACCGTCGGCCCGCTCTGGTCGAGCCGCTCCGCGATGCGGGCTCGCATGGGGACGACGCCTTCCTCTTCGAGTTCGAGGATGGTGCGGAGATACATCTCCGTGGTGTCGATCAGTCCGGACATACGTGCCCCTCGATTACCTCTGCCGGAAGCTCGCCCGGCGCGTGCGCTGGCCCTGACACCAATTCTGCCGGATCCCACCGACAAGCGGGCGCCACCGCGAAAACGCGGGCGGCCGCGGGCGGCGCCGGATGCCGCGCAACGCCGCGCACCTGCACAACCCTTCGGCCGTATTGACACCGCACTGGTCCAGACCGCACGGTGATCCGCGACACGGACGCTGCGAAGGGGCACCGCATGAGCGACGGCACGCCTGCCGACCTGTTCTTCGACGCCGCCATCGGCCTGCTGCAACGGGTCCGGGAGGAGGAGGCCGAGGCGATCACCGCGGCCGGCACCCTGCTCGCCGACACCGTCGCGGCCGGCGGCCGCCTGTTCGCCTTCGGCGCCGGGCACTCCTCGCTGGCCGCCCAGGACGTCGTCTACCGCGCCGGCGGACTCGCCCTGATGAACCTGCTCGCCGTCCCCGGCGTCGTCGGCGTGGACGTCACCCCGGCCACCCTCGGCTCCGCCCTGGAACGCGTCGGCGGACTCGCCGCCGCCGTCCTGGACACCTCGCCCCTGCGCGCCGGCGACGCCCTCGTGATCATCTCCCTGTCCGGACGCAACGCCCTGCCCGTCGAGATGGCCCTCAACGCCCGCGCCCTCGGCGTGAAGGTCATCGGCGTGACGTCCGTGGCGTACGCCGCGCAGACCACGTCCCGGCATTCCTCGGACACCTTCCTGAAGGACCACTGCGACATCGTCCTGGACTCGAAGATCGCCGTCGGCGACGCCGAACTCACCCTCGACACCATCCCCGCCCCCTTCGCCCCCGCCTCGACGGTCGTCACCAGCGCCCTGATGCAGGCCGTCATGGCCACCACGGCCGCCACCCTCGCCGACCGCGGCATCGAGCCTCCGCTGCTGCGCTCGGGCAACGTGGACGGCGGCCACGACTGGAACGGGCGGGTCATGGCGGAATACGGGGACCGGATCTTCTACCGGCACTGAGGGCACCGGCCGCCGCGCGCCCCCGCGGCTCCCGGCCGTCACTCCCCCGGCTTCGGCTTCTCCCGGACCGCCTCCGCAAGATCCAGCGCAGCCGCGATCCGTACGGCCACGTCCTCCGCGTAGGCCGCGTCCGAGCGCTCGAAGCGGCTGCGGCCGGCCCCGCGCAGAAAGGTGACCACACCCAGCGTCCGGCCCCGGCTGCGCAGCACCGCACACAGGGCGTGCACCGCGTCACCGGGCCACTGCCGGGCCAGCGCCCACTCCCGCGCCCGTTCGGCCGGGATCGAGCCCGCGTCCGCGCGCACGCTTCCGGCCCGCTCGACACAGCTCAACGCCGGATGCCCCTCCTCGTAGCGCACGGGCAGCCCCGCCGCGCCCGTGAGCAGGCTGGGCCCCGGTCCCCCCGCAGGGGTGGCGGCGAGCCGCACCAGCCGCACCGGAACCGCGTCGTCGCCCTCCGCGCGCGGAGGGGCCGCCAGCCGGTCGAGCAGGGCGTGGTCGGCGAATCCGGCGAGGGCGAAGTCCAGGTGGACGGTGGCCACCTCCGCCGGGTCCTCGCACTCGGCGGCGGCACGGGCCGCGCGGTGCAGCTGATTGCCGCGGAAGCGCAGCAGGGCCGCCTCCTGCTCGCCCTGCTTGCCCTCGGTGACGTCCAGGAACAGCCAGCCGACCCCGAGCGGCACCGGCTCCTCGGCCAGCGGCGAGGCCAGCCGCACGAAGCCGCTGCGCCAGCAGCGCCGCTTCTCGCCCTCGGGCGCGCGCACGGTCACCCACATCTCGGCGGGTGCGGGCGGCGCGCCCTCGGCCAGCACATGGGTGAGCGCGCTCTCCAGCTCCTCGACGCCCTGCGCGAGCAGCTCACCGAGCGGCCGCCCGAGTGCGGACGTGCGGCCGATGCCCAGGGCCCGGGCCGCGTGCGCGTTGACGACGGCGGGCCGCAGATCGGCGTCGACGAGCACGACACCCCAGGACGCGTCCTCGAACAGCGCCTCGCTGAGCGCGATGGACCGCTCGAGATCGATCTGGGCGTGCACCTCGCTGAACGCGCAGTACACACCCGCCGGCTTCCCGTCGGGCCCACGGACGGCGGCGGACTGGGTCCGTACGAGAACCCGGCCGCCGTCCTTGGTGACCAGGGCGAACTCATGGACCTGCCGGCCCGGTGCGTGCATGGCGGACATCAGACGTGCCTGGACGTCCTCGGCGTCCGCGCTGCGTACCGCCCACCCCGCGAACCCGTGCCGGCCGACCGCCTCGGCCGCCGTCCAGCCCAGGATGCGCTCCGCCTCGCGGTTCCAGTGCGTCACCACACCATCGGCGTCGAAGGCGCACAGGGCCGCGTCCATGCCGTCCAGCAGCGCGGCGAGCAGATCGGAGCCGCCGGACTCCTCCGGCCCTTCAGGGCCGTGCGGACCCTCCGGCTCGGGCTCGTCCGGCCCCAGCTCGTCGGTGGTCCCACTCCGCCGGGAAGCACTCACCTCGACCCCCTGGACGCTGCGTCGGCGCACGTACGGCGCTCGTTTCGCTCACTGGCCTTCATTCAACTCGAACGTGACGCAGCCCACATCCTGTTCCCGCAAGATTGCAGGAATCAATGCCCGGCACCGGAGTCCGGCTCGAGCCGCAGGTCGACCCACTCGTCGCTCTGCCCGTCCAGCACATACCGGTCGATCTCCACGAACCCCTGCCGCTCGGCGAACCGCAGCCCGTCCGCGTTCACCGCCAGCACACACGTCTCGACCGCCTCGGCGCCCAGCCCGCGCGCGTGGGCGAGCCCGTTCTCGTACAGGGCCCTGCCGAAGCCGCGCCCGCGGTACTCGGGCAGCACGCGCGCGATGACGGTCGCGACGGCGTCCTCCCCGGCCGGCGGCCGCACGGTGGAGCAGCCGACGAGCACGTCCCCCAGGTACGCGTTCTCCAGCCGGTACCGCTCCCGCCGCTGCCGGGCGTCGTCCAGGGACATGGCGGCGGGCGGCACGATGACGTTGTGCACGTGGCGCCACTGTTCGAGCATGGGATCGCCGTCCACCGGCTCGATCCGAAGATCAGTCATGCGCCGCACGCTAGGGGCCCGGACGGCGGCCCGTCCACCGCATTCAGGCCGCCGGGGGCCCCGGCCGCCGGGCGCTGCGAGCGACGCGTCGTGTCGAGATGGCCGGCGACGGCGTCCCGGCTGCGCAGCAGGCACTCGATGCGCCCGGAGATCCGCTGCAGCTCGGCCTCCAGCGTGGCGATCGTCTCCGGAGTGGGGCCGGGGATGTGAATGGTCCGGGGCCCGCCGAGGCAGGGCAGAAGCTGCTTGATGACCCGCGTCGGCGGTCCGGCGTCGAGCAGCCCCCTGATCTGCAGGATCCGGTCCTCTACACGCACATCGCCGCCTTCCTCGGCACGTACGGCATGGGCGGCGACCGGAACAGCGTCCTGCTGGTGTTCGGCATCGCCTCCGTGGTGAGCATCCTCGTCCGGGAAAAACAGTTGAGCCGTTCTCGGCCGGTGCCTAGGCTGCAGAGCAAGCAGAAGGGAGGTGATCGGGTAAATGAGTGAAACCCGGACGCGCGAGGTGGCTGCGGGCTAGCGGCCTGCCACCACACCTAGTGCGGTGCCGGACCGGCGTGGGCGACAGACACGCAGCCGGCCCAATCCAGACAGTCACCCGACCCGCGAGCTCGCCGGTACGTCCGGCCGGCTCCCCCGCCGAGCAGGCGGAGGAACCGAGCTCGCGGGTCGTCTGCGTGTGCGACGGGAGACCGGACGGGGTTTCAGCGGGCGATGTCCGCGAAGCCCTCGATGTCCTGCGGGCTGCGCGTCCCCGGCCCCACATAGCGAGCGGACGGCCGCACCAGCCGACCGGTCCGCTTCTGCTCGAGAATGTGAGCCGACCAGCCCGCCGTCCGGGCGCACGTGAACATCGACGTGAACATGTGCGCCGGGACCTCCGCGAAGTCGAGCATGATCGCGGCCCAGAACTCCACGTTGGTCGCCAGCACCCGGTCCGGGCGACGGTTGTGCAGCTCCTCCAGCGCCGCCTTCTCCAGCGCCTCGGCGATCTCGAAGCGCGGGGCGCCCAGCTCGCGGGCGGTGCGGCGCAGTACGCGGGCGCGGGGGTCCTCGGCCCGGTAGACCCGGTGGCCGAAGCCCATGAGCCGTTCTCCGCGGTCCAGGGCCTTCTTCACGTACGCCTCGGCGTCACCCGTCCGCTCGATCTCCTCGATCATGCCCAGCACCCGGGAGGGGGCGCCGCCGTGCAGCGGGCCGGACATGGCACCGACCGCCCCGGACAGCGCGGCGGCGACGTCCGCGCCGGTCGAGGCGATGACCCGGGCCGTGAAGGTGGAGGCGTTCATGCCGTGTTCGGCGGCCGACGTCCAGTAGGCGTCGACGGCGGCGACGTGCTTCGGGTCGGGCTCGCCGCGCCAGCGGATCATGAACCGCTCGACGACCGACTGAGCCTTGTCGATCTCCCGCTGCGGCACCATCGGAAGCCCCTGCCCGCGCGCGGACTGGGCGACGTAGGACAGGGCCATGACGGCGGCGCGTGCGAGGTCCGCACGGGCCTGGGCCACGTCGATGTCGAGCAGCGGCTTGAGGCCCCAGACCGGGGCGAGCATGGCGAGCGCGGACTGTACGTCCACGCGGATGTCACCGGAGTGCACCGGGATGGGGAAGGGTTCGGCGGGCGGGAGTCCGGGGTTGAAGGCGCCGTCGACGAGGAGACCCCACACGTTCCCGAAGGAGACGTGTCCCACGAGGTCCTCGATGTCGACGCCGCGGTAGCGCAGGGCGCCGCCCTCCTTGTCGGGTTCGGCGATCTCCGTCTCGAACGCGACGACTCCCTCGAGCCCGGGTACGAAGTCGGACATCAGGCGGCTCCTCGTGAAAGTGTCGGCGGCGGTCACCCCCGTGATGCCCCGATCGACCGGAGGTCACCCAAACCGCGCGGGAAGCAGAACGATAACTCCGAGTGCCATGGTTGGGCAGCCCACCCGACACTGAGTGCCACGCGTTCGATGCGGCAAGATGACCGCGTGACCGACCGCGAACCCAGCCTCGACCCCCTCGTCGATCCCGCCGCGATGCGCAAGCAGTACCGGGCCCAGGGTCTCGACGAGAAGGATCTCGCCGCGCACCCGATGGACCAGTTCTCGCGCTGGTTCGAGGACGCGGCCCGGGCGGCCGTACGAGGCTCGCTCTACGAGCCCAACGCGATGGTCGTCGCCACGGCGGACCCGGCCGGCCGGCCCAGCTCCCGTACCGTCCTGATGAAGCAGTACGACACCGACGGCTTCGTCTTCTACACCAACTACGACTCGCGCAAGGCCCGTGAGCTGGCCGGCAACCCGTACATCTCGCTGCTCTTCCCCTGGCACCCGATCGCCCGCCAGGTGATCGTCACCGGTGTCGCCCGCCGCACCGACCGGGACGAGACCGCCGCGTACTTCCGCACCCGTCCGCACGGTTCCCAGCTGGGTGCCTGGGCGAGCGCGCAGTCGTCGGTGATCACGTCCCGTGACGAGCTGGACGACGCCTATGCCGCGTTGGGCGTGCGTCATCCGGAGGGTGAGCCGGTGCCGGTTCCGCCGCAGTGGGGCGGTTTCCGGATCGCGCCTCAGACCGTGGAGTTCTGGCAGGGCCGCGAGAACCGCATGCACGACCGGCTGCGGTACGTGGCCCGGCCCGACGGCGCCTGGGACGTGGAGCGGCTGAGCCCCTGAGGCTCCGCCCCGCGGTGTGCACGTCCGCGGCCGCCCCTCACGCCGCGGTCAGCAGGTTCGCGTGGTGCCGCTCCGCCACCAGTGGGTGCGCCCTCAGCTTGCCCTTGAGCTCGTTGTAGCCGTACTCGGCGAACAGGGGGTTGGCCGGGTCGGTGGTGATGCCGGGGGCGATCGGGGCGTGCGGGAACGGGAGGGGCTCGATCCTGGCGTCCAGGCGGGGGTTGTAGAAGAAGGGGACCGAGAAGCGTTCGGTGGCCCCGGACGGGCTGATCACCCGGTGGTTGGTGGCGAGCAGGTAGCCGTTGGTCGCCACTTCCAGGAGTTCGCCGAGATTGACGACGAAGGCGCCGTCCAGCGGGGGCACGTCGTGGAAGAGGCCGTCCTCGCGCTGGACCTGGAGCCCGCCGACCGTGTCCTGCAGGAGCAGGGTGAGGAAGCCGTAGTCCTTGTGGGCGCCGACGCCCTGGTCGGTGCCGTCACCGGCGCTGCCCGGGTAGCGCACGAGCTTGAGGTGCGGGTGGGCGTGCCGGCCGAACACCGGGTCGTAGAAGTCGGCGGGGGCGCCGATGGCGGTCAGGAGTTCGTGCAGGAGGCGCTGGGCGACCGCACTGAGCTTGTCGATCCAGGCCAGGGCTGCGGTGCGCAGCTCGGGGAGGGCGGCCGGCCACTGGTTGGGGCCCTCCAGCCACCAGTACGGCGGCTCGCCACGGCCGGGGACGTGGGCGGGGCGTTCGGCGCCTATGTCGAGCTGGTCGCGCCAGTCGCGGGCGCCGCGGGTGCGCTCGTCGCCGGTGCGCGTGTAGCCGCGGAAGTGCGGGGAGTTGACGTTGTCGAGAGCCAGCCGGTCGGCCTCGGGGAGGTCGAAGAAGGCGCGCATGGCCAGGAGCAGCGCGTCGGTCTCCGCCCGCGTCACGCCGTGCCCGACGAGCTGGAAGAAACCGACGTCGTGGGCGGCGCTGTGCAACTGGGCGTGGAGCAGGTCACGGGCCCGGGGGCCGCGGTCGGCGGCCGACAGGTCGATGATCGGGAGCTGGTCGTACGACGGGGTCGTCGCGATGTGCGTCGTCATGGATGCGTCCACAGGGTGTGTGGGCCACGGGCAGGCCGCCGAGGGTAGGGCGGCGCCCAGAATGCCGTAAGAAGAGGGAGAAAAGGGGCTGATTTCAGGCCGAAAGCCGACAGCCCATGCTCGTGACGCGCACGTAGTCCACGTGGCGGCGTCGAACGAGCATCGGAAGCATGGGCCCAAGGGTAACGCGCCCCCGCGGCAACCCCCTCAGCCCAGGGCGGCCTCCAGCAGCACGGCCCACTGGGCCACGACCCGCCGGCGGCGGGCGGTGTCGTCGGTGAGGAGGTTGGCGAGGCCGAGGCCGCGGGCCATGTCGAGCAGGCCCTGGACGGTCTCCCGGACGCCGGGGCGGGACTCCTCGGCGCCGAGCAGCTCGACGGCGATGCGGTGGGTCTCGCGGCCGACGCGGGCCTCCAGCTCGGTCACGCGCGGGCGCAGCTGCTCCTCGTCGCTGGCGGCGACCCACAGGTGGAGGGCGGCGCGGAAGAGGGGGCCGGTGTAGAGGTCGACCAGGGCGGAGACGACGGCGCGGCGGTCCGCGGCGCCCTCGGGGAACAGCTCGCGCAGCGCGCTGGAGCGCTCTTCGGCGACGTACTCGACGGCGGCGGTGAACAGGTCCTCGCGGGTCGGGAAGTGGTGCTGCGCGGCGCCGCGGGAGACCCCGGCGCGCTCGGCGACGACGGCGACCGTGGAGCCCGCCCAGCCGTGCTCGGCCAGGCAGGCCACGGCGGCCTCCAGGAGCCGTTGCCGGGTGGCCCGGCTGCGGTCCTGCTTGGGTACGCGGTCCCGTTCCGCCGTACTCACACCACCCATGCCGCATCCCGTCTTTCCAGGAAGGCCGTCATCCCCTCCCGGGCCTGGGCGGAGGAGAACAGCCGGGCCGAGAGCGCGGTCAGCTCCGCCGCGTCCCGGTCGAACGTCTCCAGCACCCTAGCCGTGAGCAGCTGTTTCGTCTCGGCCAGGGCGTTCGGGCAGGAGCGGCGCAGGCCGTCGAGGACGGGGGCGAGGGCCTCGTCCACGTCGTCGGCGGTGACGGTGAGCAGGCCGAGGCGTACGGCCTCGGCGGGGTCGAAGCGTTCGCCGGTGAGGTAGTAGCGGGCCAGGGCGCGGGGGTCGGTGCGCGGGATCACCGGCAGGGAGATCACGGCGGGGGCGACACCGATGCGGACCTCGGTGAAGGCGAAGGTGGCCGGGGTGGAGGCGGCCGCGAGGTCGCAGGCGGCCAGGAGGCCGAGGCCGCCGGCGCGGACGTGTCCGGTGACCCGGGCGACCACGGGTTTGGGCAGCTCCACGATCTGCCGGAGCAGGCCCACGAAGGCGTCCGGGTCCGGTGGGTCGCGCAGGTCGGCGCCGGCGCAGAAGGTGGTGCCGGTGTGGGTGAGGACGACCGCGCGGACGTCCGGGTCCTTCCCGCAGTCGGTCAGTGCCTCGGCGAGCCGGCCGAGGAGGGCGGCGGACAGGGCGTTGCGGGTGTCGGTGGAATCCAGGCTGAGGGTTTCCACGGCACGCGCGCGCGTGCGTCCGATCAGTGTGGTCATGTGTGCTCCCTGAGCTGCCGTCGCAGGATCTTCCCGGAGGCGGCGCGGGGCACGCCCTTGATGAAGGTGACCTTGCGGACGCGTTTGTAGGGCGCGACGCGTTCGGCGACGTACAGCATGATCTCGTTGTCGCTCAGGTCGTCGGCGGTGGGCTGGCGGACGACGAAGGCGTGCGGGACCTCGTTGCCGTCGTCGTTGTAGGCGCCGACGACGGCCGCGTCGGCGATACCGGGGTGGGCGAGCAGCAGGGCCTCCAGTTCGGCGGGAGCCACCTGGAAGCCCTTGTACTTGATGAGTTCCTTCACGCGGTCGACGACGAAGAGCCAGCCGTCCGCGTCGACGTGGCCGACGTCTCCGGTGTGCAGCCAGCCCTCGCTGTCGATCATGGCGGCGGTGGCGTCGGGACGGCCGAGGTAGCCCTTCATGACCTGCAGGCCGCGGATCAGGATCTCGCCCGGCTCGCCGGTGCCGAGGTCCTTGCCGGGGTCGTCGAGGGAGACGATCCGCATCTCGGTGCCGGCGATGAGCTTGCCGACCGTGCCGGCGGGCGCCTGGTGCAGGGCGTCCAGCGGGACGACGTGGGTGCCGGGCGACAGTTCGGTCATGCCGTAGGCCTGGCCGATCGGGGGCAGGCCGAGCCGCTCGGCGCAGGCGGCGGCGAGCTGGGCGTCCAGCGGGGCGGCGGCGCTGATGACGTACTTCAGGGAGGAGAGGTCGTAGCGGGCGACGGCCGGGTGTTTGGCGAGGGCGAGGACGATCGGCGGGGCGACGTACAGGCCGGTGATGCGGTGGTTCTCGATGGCGGCGAGGAAGGTCTCCAGGTCGAAGCGGGGCAGGACGACGACCGTGGCGCCCTTGCGCAGGGGCGCGTTCATCAGGGCGGTGAGGCCGTAGATGTGGAAGAACGGCAGTACGGCGAGGATGCGGTCGCCGGGGCCCGCCGGGACGGGGGCCTCCAGCTGGGCGAGATTGGTGGCGATCTGCCGGTGGGTGAGCATCACACCCTTGGGGATGCCGGTGGTGCCGGAGGAGTACGGCAGCGCGGCGACGTCCTCGGCCGGGTCGAAGTCGATCTCCGGCTCGGGGGCGGCGGAGGCGAGCATGTCGATCAGCGAACGGTGCCCGGACGCGCTGTCGCAGACGAATATCTCCCGTATCCCACCGGCGAGTTCGGCGGAACGGCGGGCGGACTCCAGCAGCGGGGAGACGGTGACGATCCAGCGGGCGCCGCTGTCGCCGAGCTGCTTGGCGAACTCCTCCGGGGTGGCGAGCGGGTGCACGGTGGTGACGGAGGCACCCGCGCGCGTGGCCGCGTAGAAGGCGGTCGGGAAGGCGATCGTGTTGGGGCTGTGCAGGGCGAGGACGTCGCCCTTGCGCACGCCCGCGTCGGCGAGGGCGGCGGCCAGTCGCCGGTGGAACCGGTCCACCTGCTCGTACGTGAGGGTGGTGCCGTCCGTGCCGTCGATGAGGGCCGGCAGGCCGCCGAATTCGGCGGCACGGCCCAGGACGGCCTCGTGGATGGGGAGTTCTACGGGCGGAACGTCTGCGTACGCGCTGCGGAACACGGTTCCTCCAAGCGGCTGCCGGTGCCGGCCTAGTACGACTTGGGCAGGCCCAGGGTCTGGTGGGAGACGTAGTTGAGAATCATCTCCCGGCTCACCGGAGCAATACGAGCCACGCGTGCGGCCGTTATCAACGAGGCGAGTCCGAACTCGCGCGTGAGGCCGTTGCCGCCGAGCGTGTGCACGGCCTGGTCGACGGCCCGCACACAGGCCTCGCCCGCGGCGTACTTGGCCATGTTGGCGGCCTCGCCCGCACCGACGTCGTCGCCGGCGTCGTACAGATGCGCCGCCTTCTGCATCATCAGCCGGGCCAGTTCCAGGTCGATGTGCGCCTGCGCCAGGGGGTGGGCGATCGCCTGGTGGGCTCCGATGGGGGCCTTCCAGACGGTACGGTCGCGGGCGTACTCGAGGGCCTTGGAGAGTGCGTACCGGCCCATGCCGATCGCGAAGGCCGCGGTCATGATGCGCTCGGGGTTGAGCCCGGCGAACAGCTGCAGCAGGCCCGCGTCCTCGTCGCCGACCAAGGCGTCGGCGGGCAGCCGTACGTCGTCCAGGACCAGCTCGAACTGCTTCTCGGCGGCGTTGAGTTCCATGTCGATGGGATGCCGCTGGAAGCCCTCGGCGTCCGTCGGGACGATGAACAGGCAGGGCTTGAGGCGCCCGGTGCGGGCGTCCTCGGTGCGGCCGACGATGAGGACGGCGTCCGCCATGTCGACACCGGAGATGAAGACCTTGCGGCCGGTGAGGAGCCAGTCGGTGCCGTCCCTGCGGGCCGTGGTGGTGATGCGGTGGGAGTTGGAGCCGGCGTCGGGTTCGGTGATGCCGAAGGCCATGAGGCGGGTGCCGTCGGCGAGCCCCGGGAGCCAGGCACGCTTCTGCTCCTCCGTGCCGAAGCGGGAGATGACCGTGCCGCAGATCGCGGGTGAGACCACGAGCATCAGGAGGGGTGAGCCTGCCGCTCCCAACTCCTCCAGAACGATGGAGAGTTCGGCAATACCTCCGCCTCCGCCTCCGTACTCCTCCGGGAGGTTGACGCCGAGATAGCCCAGCTTGCCCGCCTCGGACCAGAGTTCTGCGGGATGGCGGCCTTCTGCCACGGTGCGGGCTATGTAGTCGCGGCCGTAGCGCTTGCCCAGGGCGGCCACTGCGGCCCGTAGTGCGTTGTGCTCTTCGGACTCGATGAGGGTGGTCATGCGATCCTCCGCGTGCGGCTTGTGTGTGGTTGCTCGCGCAGTTCCCCGCGCCCCTAGGTTTCCTGCACCACCGCCAGCAACATTCCTGGCTCCACCTGCTGTCCCGGTGTGACGTGCAGGGCGCTGAGCGTTCCGGTGACCGGAGCCGAGATCTGGTGCTGCATCTTCATCGCCTCCAGCCAGACAAGGGGCTGTCCGGCCTGTACTGCGGTGCCCTCCTCCAGGCCCTCGGCGATGCGTACGACCGTGCCCGGCATCGGGGCCAGCAGGGACCCGGGGGCGAGTTGGGCGGTCGGGTCGGGGAAGCGGGGCAGGGCGGTGAGGGCGGTGCCGTTGACGTGGACCCGGTCGCCGTAGCGCGCGACGTCGAACCGCCGCCGCACGCCGTCCGCTTCGAGTACGACCAGACGCGCGTCGGCGTGCACGACCCGCACTCCGTCGGCCGTGAGGCCCTGCCGGGTGTGCCGGTAGTGGACCTCGTGCTCCTGCCCGGCCATCTCGTACCGCTTGACCTGCGGCTGCGACGGCAGGTTGCGCCAGGCGCCGAAGCGGGAGCGGCCGTGGGCGTCGGCCAGGGCCGCGGCCAGGGGGGCGTAGGGAGCGGGAGCGGGCTCGGTGAGTCCGGCGAGGTGGCGGTCGTAGAAGCCGGTGTCCATGCGGGCGTCGGCGAACTCGGCGTGCCGCAGGGAGCGCACCAGCAGCTCCCGGTTGGTGACCGGGCCGTGGAGCGCGGCCCGGTCCAGTGCGCCCGCCAGCTTGCGGACCGCCTCCGCGCGCGTGGGGGCGTGCGCGACGACCTTGGCGAGCATCGGGTCGTAGTGGACGCCGATGGTGTCGCCGTCGGTGTAGCCGGTGTCGAGGCGGACGCCCGCGGGTACGGCCAGGCGGTGCAGGGTGCCGGTCTGCGGGGCCCAGTCGTGGGCGGGGTCCTCGGCGTACAGGCGGGCCTCCACGGCGTGGCCACGGGCGCGGGGCGGGTCGGCCGGGAGCGGGTGGCCCTCGGCGACGCGGAGCTGTTCGGCGACCAGATCGAGGCCGAAGACGGCCTCGGTCACGGGGTGTTCGACCTGGAGGCGGGTGTTCATCTCCAGGAAGTGCGCCCTGCCGTCGGCGACGAGGAACTCCACCGTTCCCGCCCCCACGTAGGACACGGCTTCCGCCGCGCGTACGGCCAGCGTGTACAGCTCGTCGGTGAGCCCGGACGCCAGTCCCGGCGCCGGGGCCTCCTCGATCACCTTCTGGTGTCGGCGCTGGAGGGAGCAGTCGCGGGTGCCGAGCGTCCAGACCGTGCCGTGGGCGTCGGCGAGGATCTGCACCTCGACGTGACGGCCGTGCTCGATGTACGGCTCGACGAAGATCTCGCCGTCGCCGAAGGCGCTCGCGGCCTCGGCTCCGGCGCCCTCCAGCGCGGCCCGCAGCTCCTCCAGACGGCGCACGATCCGCATCCCGCGCCCGCCGCCGCCCGCGGCCGCTTTCACCAGCACCGGCAGGTCGGCCTCGGTGACCTCGCCCAGGGGCGCGATCCCCATCAGCTCCTTGGCGCGCGTCTTGGACGCCATCGCCTCGATCGCCTCCGGAGGCGGCCCGATCCAGAGCAGGCCGGCGTCGAGGACGGCACGGGCGAACTCGGGGTTCTCGGAGAGGAAGCCGTACCCGGGGTGCACGGCGTCCGCGCCGGCGGCCAGCGCCGCCTTCACGATCAGGTCGCCGCGCAGGTACGTCTCGGCGGGCGTCGCGCCCGGGAGCCGTACGGCCGTGTCGGCCACGCGCGCGTGGAGCGCGTTCTCGTCCGCGTCCGAGTGCACGGCGACGGTCCGGATGCCCAGCTCGCCGCAGGTGCGGAAGATCCGGCAGGCGATCTCGCCCCGGTTGGCCACCAGCAGAGTCGTAATCATGAGCCTCACATCCGGAAGACGCCGAAGCCGCCGCGCGCGCCCTCGTAGGGGGCGGTGTGGATCGCGGACAGGCACAGGCCGAGGACGGTGCGGGTGTCGCGCGGGTCGATGACGCCGTCGTCGTACAGCCGCCCGGACAGGAACATCGGCAGCGACTCGGACTCGATCTGCTGCTCCACCATCGCGCGCAGGGCCGCGTCCGCGTCGTCGTCGTACGGCTGTCCCTTCGCGGCGGCCGACTGCCGGGCGACGATCGACAGCACGCCCGCGAGCTGCTGCGGGCCCATGACGGCCGACTTGGCGCTGGGCCAGGCGAACAGGAAGCGGGGGTCGTAGGCCCGCCCGCACATGCCGTAGTGCCCGGCGCCGTACGACGCCCCCATGAGGACCGACAGATGCGGGACCCTGCTGTTGCTGACCGCGTTGATCATCATCGCGCCGTGCTTGATGATGCCGCCCTGCTCGTACTCCCTGCCGACCATGTAGCCGGTGGTGTTGTGCAGGAAGAGGAGCGGGATGTCCCGCTGGTTGGCCAGCTGGATGAACTGGGCGGCCTTCTGCGACTCCTCGCTGAAGAGGACCCCCTGGGCGTTCGCCAGGATGCCGACCGGGTAGCCGTGCAGGGACGCCCAGCCGGTCGCCAGGCTCGTCCCGTACAGCGGCTTGAACTCGTCGAAGTCGGAGGCGTCGACCAGGCGGGCGATGACCTCGCGCGGGTCGAACGGGATCTTCAGGTCGCCCGGGACGATGCCGAGCAGTTCCTCCGGGTCGTACTCGGGCGGGGCCGCCGGGCCCGGATCCTCGTACGCCTTGCGGTGGTTGAGGCGGGCCACGACCCGACGCGCCTGCCTCAGCGCGTCCTGCTCGTCCACGGCGAAGTAGTCGGCGAGGCCCGACACGCGCGCGTGCATCTCCGCGCCGCCCAGGGACTCGTCGTCGCTCTCCTCGCCGGTCGCCATCTTCACCAGCGGCGGCCCGCCGAGGAACACCTTCGCCCGCTCCTTGACCATGATCACGTGGTCGGACATGCCGGGGACGTACGCCCCGCCGGCGGTGGAGTTGCCGAAGACGACGGCGACGGTCGGGATGCCGGCGGCGGACAGCCGGGTCAGATCCCGGAAGATGGCGCCTCCGGGGATGAAGATCTCCTTCTGGGAGGGCAGGTCGGCGCCCCCGGACTCGACCAGGCTGATGCAGGGCAGCCGGTTGGCGAGCGCGATGTCGTTGGCGCGCAGGGCCTTCTTCAGGCTCCAGGGGTTGCTGGCACCGCCGCGCACGGTCGGGTCGTTGGCGGTGATCAGGCACTCCACGCCCTCGACCACGCCGATCCCGGTGACCAGGGAGGCACCGACCGTGTAGTCGCTGCCCCAGGCGGCCAGCGGGGACAGCTCCAGGAACGGGGTGTCCGGGTCGAGGAGCAGCTCGATGCGCTCGCGGGCGAGCAGCTTGCCGCGCCCCCGGTGCCGCTGGATGTACTTCTCGCCGCCGCCGGCGAGCGCCTTGGCGTGCTCGGTCTCCAGGTCGTCGAGCTTGGCGAGCATGGCCTCGCGGCTCGCCCGGTGCTCGGGGCCGTTGCTGTCCAGGGCGGAGGAAAGGACCGTCACAGGAGGGCCTCCGGTATGTCCAGGTGGCGGGAGCGCAGCCATTCGCCGAGGGCCTTGGCCTGCGGGTCGAAGCGGTGCTGGGCGGCGACGCCCGCGCCGAGGATGCCCGTCACGACGAAGTTGAGGGCGCGGAGGTTCGGGAGCACGTGCCGGGTGACGGGCAGGTCGCGGCTCTCGGGGATCAGCTCCCGGAACCGGTCGGCGGTGAGCGTGTGGGCGAGCCATCGCCAGGCCTCGTCGGAGCGCGCCCACACCCCCACGTTGGCGCTCCCGCCCTTGTCCCCGCTGCGGGCCCCGGCGACGAGGCCGAGGGGGGCACGGCGGACGGGTCCCGGCGGGAGGGGCTCGGGGAGCGATGGCTGTGGCAGGTCTTCGGTGACGAGGGTGTCGTGGGCCGGTGCCACGGGCATCCGGCGCCCGTCATGGAGGACCGCCATATGGTCGACGGCACCATGGGGTACGTACACATCCTCGAAGACCCCATAGGGCGCGCCCTTTCCGGGCGGCGCCAGGACATGGAACCCGGGGTAGCTGGCCAGCGCCAGTTCGATGGCGGCTCCGCTCAGCGCGCGCCCGACCACCTGCTGGTCCGGGTCCCGTACGACGAGCCGCAGCAGGGCGCCGGCCGTCTCCTCGGTGTCCGCGTCGGCCCGGTCGGTGCGGACCAGGTCCCACCGCACCTCGGCGGGCGGCGACTTGGCGAGCGCGTCGGCCAGCTGCTCCCGTACGAGGTCCGCCTTGGCCTCGATGTCGAGTCCGGTGAGGACGAAGGCGACCTCGTTGCGGAAGCCGCCGATCCGGTTGAGCCCGACCTTGAGCGTCGGCGGCGGAGCCTCCCCGCGTACGCCCTCGATCCGCACCCGGTCCGGCCCCTCCTGGCTCAGTCGTACGGTGTCCAGCCGGGCCGTGACGTCGGGGCCGAGGTAGCGGCCGCCGCCGGTCTCGTAGAGCAGCTGCGCGGTGACCGTGCCGACGTCGACGAAGCCGCCGGTGCCGGCGTGCTTGGTGATGACGCTGGTGCCGTCCGCGTGGATCTCGGCGAGCGGGAAGCCCGGGCGGCGCACGTCCCCCTCGCCGAAGAAGGAGTAGTTCCCGCCGGTCGCCTGTGTCCCGCACTCCAGTACGTGTCCGGCCACGACGGCACCGGCGAGGCGGTCGTACTCCCCGGGCTGCCAGCCGAAGTGGGCGGCGGCCGGCCCGGTGACGAGCGCCGCGTCGGTCACCCGGCCGGTGATCACGACATCGGCGCCGGCCCGCAGGCACTCGGCGATACCGAACCCGCCGAGGTAGGCGTGCGCGGCGAGGGCGCCCGGGTGGGCGGCGGTCAGGTCGTCGCCCTCGACATGCGCGATGCGTACGGGGATGCCCAGCCGGTCGGCCAACTGCCGTACGGCGTCCGCGAGTCCGGCCGGATTCAGACCGCCCGCGTTGGTGACTATCCGCACCCCGCGCTGATGGGCGAGACCCAGGCAGTCCTCCAGCTGGCGCAGGAAGGTGCGGGCGTAGCCTGCGGCCGGGTCCTTCAGGCGGTCGCGGCCGAGGATGAGCATGGTGAGTTCGGCGAGGTAGTCACCGGTGAGGACGTCGACCTCGCCGCCGGTGAGCATCTCGCGCAGGGCGGCGGCGCGGTCGCCGTAGAAGCCGGAGAAGTTGCCGATGCGCAGGACCGTCATGCCGGGTCCGCCTTCGGCGGGCGACCGGTGCCGGGCGGCCCGGCGAAGGCCTGGGCGATGTCCAGCCAGCGGTCGGCGTCCGGGCCCACGGCCGTCAGGGCGAGGTCGGCGCGGTGCGCGCGCTGGGTGACCAGGAGGCAGAAGTCCAGGGCGGTGCCGGAGACGCGCTGAGCGGCCTCCTCGGAACCGTACGCCCACAACTCGCCCGAGGGCGCCGTCAGTTCCACGCGGAACTCGTCGGCCGGCGGGGTGAGTCCGTGCACCCCGAAGGCGAAGTCGCGGGTCCGCACCCCGAGCCGGGCCACATGCCGGATCCGGTCGGTGGGCGGCCGCACCACACCGAGGGCGTCGGCGACATCCAGTGCGTGGGCCCAGGTCTCCATGAGCCGGGCGGTGGCCATGGAGGCGGTGGACATGGGCGGGCCGTACCAGGGGAAGCGGGCGCCCGGTGATGCTGTGCGCAGGGCGCGGTCGAGCGCGGTGCGTCCCGTCCGCCACATCGACAGCAGTTCCGTGACCGGGAGTCGCGCCCCCTCCTCCGCCCCCTCGTCCACGAACGAGTCGGGGGCGGCGAGCGCCTTCTCGACCAGCGCCTGGAAGCCGTCGGCGTCGGTGACGGACAGCAGCGCAGAGTGGTCGGTCCAGGCGAGGTGCGCGATCTGGTGAGCGACGGTCCAGCCGGGCGCGGGGGTGGAAAGAGCCCATTGTCCGGGGCTCAACTCGGCCACGAGCAGATCGAGTTCATCGCTCTCGGCACGCAGGTCGTCGATGACGGGCGTCGGGTCGGCCATGAGGGGGAGCATGGCAGCGGGGACAGAAACAATCAAGCACGCTTGCATGAATTTGTTTTCCACAACCCGTCACCCGATCGACGGCAGCTCGCTACTCTCGGTGATCGGAGGTGATCGGCATGCGAAGCCGTGAGCTCGACCCGAGCGCGTCGCCCTTGGACTACTACGGCTATGAGCTGCGCAGGGCCCGGGAGGCGGCGGGGCTCACCTTGGCGCAGCTCGGATCGGCCGTCTTCTGCACGGGGTCATTGATCGGCCAGATCGAGACGGCGGCGAGGGTGCCCCAGCGGGACTTCTCCGAACGCTTGGACGCGGCGCTGGGGACGGACGGGTTGTTCTCACGGCTGGTGGGGCTGGTGCTGCGGAACCAGTTGCCCAGTTGGTTTCAGCCGTTCGCCGAGTTGGAGGCGAAGGCGACAAGCATCTCCACCTATCAGGCGCAGGTGGTGTACGGCCTTCTCCAGACGCCCAGGTACGCGCGAGCGGTACTGGACGCTGGCTTGACGGAGAGGCTGGACGAGCAGGTGGCGGCACGGCTGGAGCGGCAGCGGATCCTTACGCGGGAGCAGCCGCCGCTGGTATGGGTGGTGCTGGACGAGGTCGTCCTGCACAGGCCGTTCGGCGGCCGGGAGGTCATGCGGGAGCAGCTCATGCACCTGTTGTCCTTCCAGGGCAGCCGGGAGGTGCGTGTGCAGGTGCTGCCGCTGGGTGTGGGCCAACATCCGGCTACAGCAGGAGGGTTTACGGTGATGCGCTTCGACGATCACGCCGACATCACGTACTCCGAGAACTACGACTCAGGGTTCATGACCGCCAATTCGAGCATCGCCAAGGACTGTTGGCATCGTTACGATCATCTTCAGGCCGCAGCCCTCTCCATCGAGGACTCAGCCGAGCTGATCGCTCGCGTACGGGAGGAACGCTATGCAGAGAAGCCGGGACCTGCCGGAAGCCCCGTGGCGTAAGTCGTCGTACAGCGGCGACACGGGCGGCCAGTGCGTTGAGTGCGCACCTTTGGGCACAGCCACCTGGCATAAGTCCTCCTACAGCGGAGGAACCGGAGGCGAATGCCTTGAGGTCGCCGACCTCAAGCCCCACATAGCCATCCGCGACTCCAAGAACCAGCATGGCCCCGCACTCCTCTTCCCCGCCGGCGCCTGGTCCGTCTTCGTGGAGTCGGTCAAGCACTGACCGGCGCCGGCGGAGCTGAATCCGATGGCCCGGCTCGCGGGGCTGCGGCTGCGCGAGCGGTGGGACGGCTGGACCCGGGAGCCGTTCACCGGCGAGAGCCGGCAGCACGTGTCGGTGTGGGAGAAGCCGGCCGGCCGACGCCGAGCCCGATCGGCTACTGACCCTCGGCCGGAAGGGGCGGCACCTTCCCCCGTCCCACCTGGGTGCGCACCGCGCCGATGCTCGCCGCGATGACCAGGGCGATCGCCGCGGCCTCCGTGCCGGACAGGGCCTGGTCCAGGATGAAGAATCCGGCCGTGGCGGCGATGGCCGGTTCGAGGCTCATGAGGACGGCGAAGGTGTGGGCGGGCAGGCGGCGCAGGGCCAGGAGTTCGAGGGTGTAGGGCAGCACCGAGGAGAGCAGGGCCACCGCGGAGCCGAGCGCGACGGTGGTGGGGTCGAGGAGACGGGTGCCCGCCTCGGCGATGCCCAGGGGGAGGAAGAGCAGGGCCGCCACCGCCATGGCGAGGGCGAGTCCGTCCGCCTGCGGGAAGCGGCGGCCCGTACGGGCGCTGAAGACGATATAGGCCGCCCACATGGCGCCGGCCCCCAGGGCGAAGGCGACGCCTAGGGGGTCGAGGTCGCTGAAGCCTCCGCCGCCGAGCAGGAAGACGCCCGCGAGAGCAAGACCCGCCCACAGGGCGTTGACCGCGCGGCGGGACGCCAGGACGGACAGGGCCAGCGGGCCGAGGACTTCGAGGGTGACCGCGGGGCCCAGCGGGATACGGGCGACCGCCTCGTAGAAGAGGCCGTTCATCGCGCCCATGGTGATGCCGAAGACGACCACCGTGCCCCAGTCGGTGCGCGAGTGGCCGCGCAGCCGGGGACGGCAGACCAGCAGGAGGACCACCGCCGCCGCGAGGAGCCGCAGGGTGACGACGCCGAGCGCGCCGGCCCTCGGCATCAGGGTGACCGCGAGCGCCCCGCCGAACTGGACCGAGATGCCGCCGGCCAGCACCAGCCCTACGGGCCCGAACGAGCCGAAGCGGCGCGGGGCGCCCCCGGTGGATGCGGGCGCATGCTGCGTCGAGGGGGCGGTGGCGCTGGGGGTGCTCACGGGCGGTCCTGGGGGCTGGCTCGGATCAGATCTTGTTCATCTCGATGTACTACCGAGTCCAGGGTAATAGACTCCGTCAGGAGTGTGAACCCTTTATGTAACTGTCCTGGATGGTGAGATGCGGCGCGGTCACATGCCGGTCCAGGGCTCCTCGTCCCGGAACAGGGGGCGGCCGTCGGGAAGTGTGGCGGGGACCGGCACATGGGCCTCGTACACAGGCTGGGGCCAGACGGTGGTTTCGGCGCCGTACGGGCTGTCGCCGGACGAGCCGTAGCCGTACGGGCCGTAGCCGTACGGGCCGTGGCCGGGCGCGTACTCGTACACCGGCGCGGGCGGCGGTGCGGGCGGCTGTGCCTCCTCGAACAGCGGCAGACGCAGCTCGCCGGTGTCCATGGACGCGTTGTTCTGCGAGCGGTGCAGGCGCGCGTAGGCCCCGCCCCGCGCGAGCAGTTCCTCGTGGCGGCCCGTCTCGACGATGCGCCCGCGGTCCACGACGAGGATGCGGTCGGCGTCCGGGGCGAGGTTGAGGTCGTGGGTGATCATGATCGTCGTACGGCCCGTCATCAGCCGGCGCAGCGGCTTGACCACCCGGCGGGCGGCCATGGCGTCCAGGCCGGTCGTCGGCTCGTCCAGCACCAGGACCGGAGCGTCGCGCAGAATCGCACGGGCGACGGCGAGGCGCTGGAGCTGGCCGCCGGACAGCCGGGCCGAGTTGGGGTCGACCCCGGTGTCGTAGCCCTCGGGGAGCCGGACGATGAAGTCGTGCGCGTCGGCCGCCCGCGCGGCCTCCTCGATCGCCCGGTCGCTGGCGCCGGGCCGGCCGCAGGCAATGTTGGCGCGGACCGTGTCGTGCAGCACCAGGGTCTCCTGCGGGAGCAGCGTCACGTACTCGCGCAGGCGGGCCAGCGGGAAGTCGCGCAGGGGTACGCCGTCCAGCAGGATCTCGCCGGCGTCCGGGTCGTAGAAGCGGAGCAGGAGCTTGGAGACCGTGGACTTTCCGGCACCGCTCGGACCGGTGATGATCACCAGTTCGCCGGGACTGACGGTGAAGGACAGGCCTTCGAGGGCCGTCCCCTCGGCGCCCGGGTAGCGGAAGGTGACGTCCCGGACCTCGACCGTGCCGTCCGGGCGGCCGGTCTCCGGGCCCTGCCGTGGGTCGGTGACCGAAGGCCTCACGTCCAGGATCTCGATCAGCCGCTCGGCGCCCGCCGTGGCCGCGGTGACCGTGAGCCCGAGCTGGGCCAGGCCCCGCACCGGCGGGTAGAGGTAGCCGAGAAACGCGGCGAAGGCGAGGAGCTGGCCGAGCGTCATCCGGCCGGTGGAGATCTCCCAGGCGCCGATGCCGATCACGGCGAGCACGCAGACCGTCTCGATGACCTGGACGAGCTGCTCATAGGCCTCGTTGAGCCGGGTCGAGCGGACGGAGGCGCGGAACCAGGCGTTCGCCTCCTCGCGCAGCCGCCGGCGCTCGGCGTCCCGGCGGCCGTAGGCCTGGGTGAGCACGATGTTGCCGAGGGACTCCTCGACGACGGAGGTGATCGCGCCGTCGGCGACCCGGCCCTCGCGGGAGACGTCCTTGATGGAACCGGAGAAGCGGCGGGCGGCCAGCCAGAACAGGGGGGCGAGGACGAAGGTGGCGGCGGCCAGGTCCCAGCGCAGCCAGAACGCGGCGGCCGCGTAGAAGAGGGCGGAGAAGACCGCCGAGGCGGCGCCCACGAGACCGGACACGACCATCGTCTCGATCGCTTCGACGTCGCTGGTCAGACGGGAGAGCAGATCGCCCTGGCGGTGGCGCTGGAAGAAGTGCGGGGGCAGCTGCTGCACATGGTCGAAGACATGCTCGCGCAGCCGCATCACAAAGCGCTCGGTCGCCCACGCGGCGAGGGAGTTGCCCGCGTACGCGACCAGCGCGCCGACCACGGCAATGCCCAGCCACTGCACGGCCGGACTCCAGAACGCGCCGAGCGAACCCTGCTGCAGGGCATGGTCGGTGAGGTCGCTGAAGAGCAGGATCGCCTCGGTCTCCGCGAGCGCGGCAAGCACCGTGCACACCCAGACGAGGAGCAGCCAGCGGCGCAGTCCCCTGGTCAGCGGCCAGAAACGGCGGAACGCGGTGCGGGCGGGAATGGTCGGGGTGTCCTCGTATTCGAGTTCCGCACCCTCATCGATTTCCATATTCGCTTCCTCCGCTTCCTTTCACCCACCCCGTCGAAATCAAAGAACTCATGAGAAAAGGGGTCGACGGTGCACCGTCGACCCCTTTCTGCTCAGCGCCGGATCAGTGGCCCTGGCCGGGCAGCGGCTTGGGCAGCGGCTTGTGCGCGTGCTTCTTCGGCTTCGGCTTCGGGGGCGGCGGGAGCTGCTTCGACTTGGGCTTGGGGGGCAGCGGGGCCAGCTTCTTGAAGCTCATTCCGACTCCTAGTGTTTCGCAGTTCTATGGTCCTGGAATTCCGCGTCCGGAACCCGATGTCGAAGAACCTACACGCCATCCACGCCGCCGAACGGCAAAAATGGCAAAGGGGCGCTGTGAATACCTTGGAGTTCCTTGGTGATTCCTGAGAGAGGGCCCCTGGGCTGAGAATTCTCTGGTGAACCTGAGAGCCACCTGGCAAATCCGCGGGCTCAGCGCCGGGCCATGCAGAGGTCGAGCGCCCTGTGCAGCAGCCGGTTGCGGAGTCACCTCCCGTCCCCCGGCCCGAACACCCTCAGCACCTCCGTGTCCGTCGCCCGGGCATACAGGAAGTACTCGGCCCACTCCGCGATGTCCGGGTAGGCGCACTCGCGCACCAGCCGGGCCACCGCAGCCGGTACGTCGTACGGCGTCACCCGCAGGTCGGCTCCCGGTCCGAGGAGGCACCAGTGGGCGCCCGGGCGGCCGTACGGCATGCCGACGCTGCCCGGGTTGACCACCAGGCGGCCGTTGGCCAGACGGATGTACGGCATGTGGGTGTGGCCGCAGACCACCGTGCCGATGCCGGGGTCGAGGCCGGTGAGGACCTCGGTCCAGCGCTCGGGGCGGGAGTCGACCAGCACCACCTCCTCGTCGTCGCGCGGGGTGGCGTGGCAGAACAGGACCTTGCCGAGGCCGCGGACGTCGAGGGTGAGGGTTCTGGGGAGTGCGGCGAGAAAGTCCACCTGGTCCGCGCGGAGTGCCTGCGCCGCGAACGGGCCGATGGGGTCCGGAATCTCCGTCCGCTCGCCCCGCCGGTACTCCACCAGTTCCCGGTCCGCGTTCCCGCCGACCCACAGCACGCGGTCGCCCTGCTCGCGCAGCAGGTCCAGCACCTCGGACGGCTGTGGGCCCGCCGTGATGTCCCCGGTGAGGACGATCCGGTCGGCCGCGGCCACCTCGGGCTCCGCCAGGACCGCCTCCAGAGCGGGCAGCACGCCGTGGATGTCCGAGAGGACTGCCAAACGGCCGTGTTCGTCGGTCACTTCGTCAACCCCGATTCCCGTCCAGTCCTTCCGCCAGCACCTCCGCCAGGTGCCGCCCCCGCACCCCGGCCAGCTGCCGCAGCTGCGTACGGCACGAGAAGCCGTCCGCCAGGATCACCGCCTCCTCGGGTGCTTCCCGCACCGACGGCAGCAGCTGTTCCTCCGCGCAGGCCGTCGACACCTCGAAGTGCCCTTTCTCAAAACCGAAGTTGCCCGCCAGGCCGCAGCAGCCGCCGCTCAGCTCGCCGGTCAGGCCCGCGGACGCGCGCAGTGCGCGGTCCGCGGTGTCGCCCAGCACGGCGTGCTGGTGGCAGTGGGTCTGCCCGGCGACCGGGCGGTCCACGGCCGGCGGGGTCCAGTCGGGGGCGTGCCGCTCGAGCGCCTCGGCGAAGGTGAGGACCGCCGACGCCAGCCGGGCCGCGCGCGGGTCGTCGTGCAGCAGCTCCGGGAGGTCGGCGCGGAGGGCCGCCGCACAGCTCGGCTCCAGGACGACGACCGGGACGCCCCTGCGCAGCGCCGGTTCCATCAGGTCGAGCGTGCGGCGCAGCACCGCGCGGGCCCGGTCGAGCTGGCCGGTGGAGACGTAGGTCAGGCCGCAGCAGACCCCGCCTCCGAACGGCCGGGACGGTGGCAGCGCCACCCGGAGCCCGGCGGCCTCCAGCACCCGTACGGCCGCCTGCCCGACCGAGGGCGAGAGGTGCTCGGTGAAGGTGTCGGGCCACAGCACGAGCAGGTCTCCCGTGGTGCTCCGCTTCCGCCGCCGCCACCAGCGGCTGAACGTCCGCGTCGCCACCCGGGGGATCTCCCGCTCCGGCTCGATTCCGCCCAGCCGTTTCCCGGCCCGCGCCAACAGGCCGACGGACGCGAGCCCGTTGAGCAGCGGCGCCGTGCGCGTCCGTGCCACCCAGCGCAGCCAGACCGGCAGCCGGCCCATGGAGTAGTGGGCGGCCGGGCGGCGCCTGCCCTGGTAGTGGTGGTGCAGGAACTCGGCCTTGTAGGTGGCCATGTCGACGCCGACCGGGCAGTCCGAGCGGCAGCCCTTGCAGGACAGGCACAGATCCAGCGCGTCCCGGACCTCCGTGGAGCGCCAGCCGTCCGTGACCAGTTCGCCCGCGAGCATCTCGTGCAGCAGCCGGGCCCGCCCGCGCGTGGAGTGCTCCTCCTCGCCGGTCGCCCGGTAGGAGGGGCACATCACGGCGGACCCGGTCGCCGTGGTCGTACGGCACTTGGCGACGCCGACGCAGCGGCGGACGGCCGCGCGGAAGTCGCCGTCGTCGGCCGGGTAGCCGAAGGCCACGTCCACCGGGCGGCGGGGCAGGACGGCGAAGCGGAGGCCGGCGTCCAGCGGGGCCGGGCGGACCAGCATGCCGGGGTTGAGCAGATCGTCGGGGTCCCAGACCGCCTTGGCCCGCTCGAAGAGCCCTACCGTCTGTGTGCCGTACATCCGTGGCAGCAGCTCCGCTCGGGCCTGGCCGTCGCCGTGCTCCCCGGACAGCGAGCCGCCGTGGGCCACGACCAGGTCGGCCAGTTCCTCGGAGAAGCGCCGGAAGCGGCCGACGCCCGCCTCGGTGAGCAGATCGAAGTCGATGCGGACATGGATGCAGCCGTCACCGAAGTGGCCGTACGGAGTGCCGCGCAGGCCGTGGGCGGTGAGCAGGGTGCGGAAGTCGCGCAGGTAGGCGCCGAGCCGGGCGGGCGGCACCGCGCAGTCCTCCCAGCCGGGCCAGGCCTCGCTGCCGTCCGGCATCCGGGTCGCCGTACCGCTCGCGTCCTCGCGGATGCGCCACAGGGCGCGCTGGGCGGCCGGGTCCGTCACCACCAGGGAGTCGACGACGTCGGCCGCGCGGACGATCGCCTCCGCACGCGCGCGTGCCTCGGCCGCCGTCTCCCCGCCGGTCTCCACGAACAGCCAGGCACCGCCCTCGGGCAGCCCGGCCGGCGAGCGCACCAGGTCGGCCGCCATGCCCTCCACCGTCAGCGGCCCGAGCGGCAGGAGTCCGGCGGCGGCCTCCGCGGCGCCGCTCTCGTCGCCGTAGCCCAGCACCGCGAGGGCACGCGCGCGCGGGGCCTCCACCAGCCGTACGACCGCCTCGGTGAGGATGCCGAGGGTGCCCTCGGAGCCGCAGAAGGAGCGGGCGACGTCGGCGCCCCTCTCGGGCAGCAGGGCATCGAGGGCGTACCCGGAGATACGCCGGGGCAGGTCGGGGAAGCCGGTGCGCAGACGGGCCAGTTCGCCCTCCGCCAGGGCGCGCAGCCCGTCCGGGGCGCCCGCCCAGTCCTGCCCGGGCCGCAGCAGCTGCCCACGCGCGGTGATGACGGACAGCTCCCGCACACTGTCCGCCGTGGTCCCCCAGGCGACGGAGTGGGAGCCGCACGAGTTGTTGCCGATCATCCCGCCGAGCGTGCACCGGCTGTGGGTGGACGGGTCGGGGCCGAAGCGCAGGCCGTGCGGGGCGGCGGCCTCCTGGAGGCGGTCGAGGACGAGCCCCGGCTGGACGACGGCCGTGCGGGTGACCGGATCCAGCTCCAGCAGGCCGTTCATGTGCCGGGTGAAGTCCAGCACCACGCCCGTGCCGGTCGCCTGCCCCGCGATCGACGTGCCCCCGCCGCGCGCCACCACCGGCACTCCGCGTGCGCGGCACACCTCCAGCACCGCCGCCACGTCGTCCGCGTCCCGCGGGGCCACCACGCCCGCCGGGACCCGTCGGTAGTTCGACGCGTCCATGGTCACGAGCGCCCGGGCGGTGACGTCGAAGGCGACCTCACCCCGGACGAGCCCACGGAGTTCCGCCTCGATGCCCGAGAGATCCGAGAGGTCCGAGAGATCCGTCATGCCTCCAGGATGCATCCGCTCACACACAGTCACCGCGAGTTTTCCACAACCTCGCAAATTCGTCGTACAACCTCACAAGTCCATGGCTCGGCGATCTCGTCTCATCGGACGGACACGGCCCCGTCCCGTTTCGCACAGCCGATACCCTCCGTCTCGTGGCCGACATTCAGATTCCCGCTGACATCAAGCCCGCCGACGGACGATTCGGCGCGGGCCCCTCCAAGGTGCGCACCGAGGCGCTCGACGCCCTCGCCGCGACCGGAAGCTCCCTGCTCGGCACCTCCCACCGCCAGGCCCCGGTCAAGAACCTGGTGGGCCAGGTCCGCGAAGGCATCAGCTCCCTGTTCTCCCTCCCCGAGGGTTACGAGGTCGTCCTCGGCAACGGCGGGTCCACCGCCTTCTGGGACATCGCCACCCACGGCCTGATCGAGAACAAGTCCCAGCACCTCAGCTTCGGCGAGTTCTCCTCGAAGTTCGCCAAGGCGGCCAAGCTCGCCCCCTGGCTGGCGGAGCCCACGGTCATCGCCAGCGACCCCGGCAGCCACCCCGAGGCGCAGGCCGAGGCGGGCGTCGACGTCTACGCCTTCACCCACAACGAGACCTCCACCGGTGTCGCCATGCCGATCAAGCGCGTGGCCGATGCCGACGAGGGCGCGCTCGTCCTCGTGGACGCCACCTCCGGCGCCGGCGGCCTCCCGGTCGACATCGCCGAGACCGACGTCTACTACTTCGCCCCGCAGAAGTCCTTCGCCTCCGACGGCGGCCTGTGGATCGGCGTCTTCTCCCCGGCCGCGATCGAGCGCGCCGAGCGGATCCACGCCTCCGGCCGCCACGTCCCGGAGTTCTTCAGCCTCCCCACGGCGATCGACAACTCCCGCAAGAACCAGACGTACAACACCCCGGCCCTCGCCACCCTCTTCCTGCTGGGCCAGCAGCTGGAGTGGCTCAACGGCCAGGGCGGCCTGGCCTTCTCCACGGCCCGCACCAAGGACTCTTCGACCCGCCTGTACAGCTGGGCGGAGGAGTCCAAGTACGCCACCCCGTTCGTCGCCGACCCGGCCAAGCGCTCGCAGGTCATCGGCACGATCGACTTCTCCGACGAGATCGACGCGTCCGCCGTCGCCAAGGTGCTGCGCGCCAACGGCATCGTGGACACCGAGCCGTACCGCAAGCTCGGCCGCAACCAGCTGCGCATCGCGATGTTCCCGGCGATCGACCCGGCGGACGTCGAGGCGCTGACGAAGTGCGTCGACCACGTGATCGAGAAGCTCTGACCCTTCGGGTACGAGCATGAGGGCGCCCGGTGCTCCACCGGGCGCCCTCTTCCCGTGCCGGCGCCGGTTCAGCTCCGGCGCCGCAGCCGCCGAAGCCCGAAGAGAGCGACCGCGCCGACGGCGACGATGACGGCACCGACCTTGAAACTCCCGCTGCCGCCGGCCCCGCCGCTGCCACCGGAGGCCGAACTCCCGCCGCCGGAAGGCGACTTGCTCGAACCCCCGCCCGGCGCGTCCTGTGCCTCCACCGAACTGCCCGCCCCCTCGCTGCCGTACATCAGCTTGGTGCCGTCGGCGGAGTACGAGACCGACTCCCCCTGGCCCTGCAGGGGCACGTCGAGCCGCCCTTCCCGCTTGATCTTCCCGCCGTTCCAGTCGTAGTAGATGCCGCCGAAGTACCCCCGGACCACGAGCTGTCGGCCGTTCGGCGAGAAGGCGGCGTCGGTGGCCCAGAGGTCGACGGTGGCGACGGGTCTGAAGATGTTCGCGCCCGAGGTGGAGAGGCTCGCGGGCCCTTCGAACAGATGCCCGCCGTCCTCCTTCTTGTCGATGATGTAGACCCGCCCGGTCCTGGGATGGACGATCAGCGACTCGGCGTTCCGCGCTCCGTCGGAGTACTTCACGACGTACTGCGTGGCGGTCACCGTCTGGTTCTTGAGCACCTTCGGCTCGGGCAGCCGGTAGATCCAGACGTAGGGCCAGGTGCCGTCGAGGTTGTCTCCAATGTCGCCGACGTAGATCTGGTTGTCCGGCCCGATGGAGATGGCCTCCACATCGCGCGGGGAACCGACCCCGCGCAGGGTCACCGTGGCGACGGTCTTCCCGGTCCGGCTGTCGACGGCGTAGAGGTACGGGCCGTCGTCGCTGTCGTTGTGCGTCCAGTAGATGCCGGGGTGCAGACGGGAGGCGGCCAGGCCGCTGGACTCGGCGATCCGGGGGTCCTTGATGGTGAACCCCTGATCACCGGGACTGTCACCGTCGGCGGCGGAGGCGGGCAGCGCACAGGCCCCCGCGAGCAGGACCCCGGCGAGCAGGGCGAACGGTCGGCGCATGCACCAAGCCTGCCATCCCGGCGGGGTGTTCACGGGCGTGGTGGGCCTCACACCCCGGACGCCCCCGTGATCGTCCATGATGAGCGGATGCTCAGGTTCATGCCCGTAGGTGACTCCATGACGATCGGGAGCGCGGGCGAACACACGTGGCGTTACCGGCTGTGGCGGCACCTGTGCGAGTCGTTCGGCGATCCGTTCACCTTTGTCGGCCCGCGGGAGGAGCTGTACGACAAGACCGCCGGGGCACCGACGTCGTACGCGTACGCCGAACCCGACTTCCCCCGCTCCCATCTGGCCGGCTGGGGCGAGGGCTGGCTGCACATGGCTCCGCTGATCGGGGAGGCGGTACGCAACCACAGGGCCGATGTGCTGCTCGTCTCCCTCGGCCTGATCGACCTGGGCTTCTACACGAACGCCGAGCAGACGGCGGAGAACGTACGAGCCTTCGTCGCCGGCGCCCGTGAGGCCGCCCCGCGCATCCGCATGGTGCTGCTGCCGGTGATCCCGAACATCCGGGCGGCGGCGGACGCGCCCTTCGCCGAACAGGTGGACCGGTTCAACGTCCTGCTCGCCAAGGCGGCCGCCGACCTGGACGAGCCCCGGTCGCCGATCCTGCTGGCCTCGCCCCCGGAGTCGTACGACATCCACGGCGACACCTACGACGGGACGCATCCCAACGCGAGCGGGGAGCACCGGATCGCGGAGGCGTTCGCGGGGGCGATGTGGGAGGCGTGGGGAGTCGGACAGGCGTACGCGGCTGGAACAAGGTGACTTGATTCCGACGCCTCCTGGTCACTGTGCGTATCGTTGTACTGCGCGGCTGCACATGTCCATGGGCAGCCGGGGAGGAGCGCCACGATGACCGTCCTTGCAGACAGGATCGAGATGGCTGACGCCAACACCAAGCGTTTGGACGAGTGGTTCGAGCGCCTTGAGCGGATGCCCGTCCCCGAAGGATTCAGGGTCGAGATCGTCGGGGGCAACGTCCACATGACGCCGCAGCGGAACACGCATTGGCAGATCATCCGCCGGATCCTATGGGCCCTTGAGGACAGGTTCGGAAGGGAGGTCACGGCGTTCTCGGACGTCCGGATCGACTTCCCGGGCCACGAGAACGGGTTCTGCCCGGACGTCGCCATGCTCAGCGACTCGGCGAAGGCGGACGACGAAGGCCACTGGCGGTACCAGGACGTGAGGTTCGTCGCCGAGGTCATCTCCCAGGGCACGGCCGCCAACGACTACGGCCCGAAGAGGACCGCCTACGCGGTCGCCGAGGTCCCCGTATACGTCATCGCCGATCCCTACCAGGGGCGGTGCTTCGTCTACACCGATCCCAAGGACGGCGACTACGAACAGAGGACACCGGTGGACTTCGGCACCGACATCGATCTGACCGGCACGGTGGCCGACCTCATCCTCAAAACCGACGACTTCCCCCACGACTGACCCGGCAACTGCTTGCCTAGAGCCCACTCCAAGCCGTTGGCTTGTGGACCATGAAGTACACACAGCTAGGACGCACGGGACTCAAGGTCGGCCGACTCGTCCTCGGCACCATGAACTTCGGCCCGCAGACCGACGAAGCCGACAGTCACGCGATCATGGACGCGGCGCTGGACGCGGGCATCAACTTCTTCGACACCGCGAACGTGTACGGCTGGGGTGAGAACAAGGGCCGGACCGAGAGCATCATCGGCAACTGGTTCGCCAAGGGCGGGGACCGGCGCGACAAGGTCGTTCTGGCCACCAAGGTGTACGGGAACATGGCCGCCGACGGCGATGCCTGGCCCAACCACGACAAGCTGTCCGCCCTGAACATCCGGCGTGCCGTGGACGCCAGCCTGAAGCGTCTGCAGACCGACTACATCGATGTCTACCAGTTCCACCACGTCGACCGCCGCACCCCCTTCGAGGAGATCTGGCAGGCCATCGACGTCCTCGTGCAGCAGGGCAAGATCCTTTACGTCGGATCGAGCAACTTCCCCGGTTACAAGATCGCCCAGGCCAACGAGATCGCCGCCCGGCGAGGCGGCACCATCGGGCTGGTCAGCGAGCAGTGCCTGTACAACCTCGCCGAGCGGCGGGCCGAGATGGAGGTCGTTCCGGCCGCGCAGGAGTACGGGCTGGGGGTCATCCCCTGGTCGCCGCTGCACGGCGGACTGCTCGGCGGAGTGATCAAGAAGGAGGCGCAGGGCGGGCGGCGTGCCTCCGGCCGGGCCGCCGACTCGCTCGCCAACACCACCATCCGCGCGCAGATCCAGTCCTACGAGGACCTGCTCGACAAGCACGGTGTGGAGCCCGGCGAGGCCGCTCTGGCCTGGCTGCTCACCCGGCCCGGCGTGACCGGCCCGATCGTCGGCCCGCGCACCGGCGAACAGCTGGAGTCGGCTCTGCGGGCCGTGGAGCTGGAGCTGAGCGAGGAGCTGCTGGCGGGCCTGGACGAGATCTTCCCGGGCCCGGGTCCGTCCCCGGAGGCCTTCGCCTGGTAGTGCCGGAGCAACGCTCCGCCCAGGGGCGCCGGTGAACTGCGACCGGCCGCACGCGGCCCACAGCCGCCGGCGGGCAGCAGTCCCCCGGCGCCCGGCGGGGCCTCTACCTGACCGCCGCCGACAGGGCAACCACCACAAACATCAGCACGAGCACACCGGCCATGATCCGGTTCCGGGTTTTTGGGTCCACGTGTCCGAGCCTAACCGGCCCCGCCGAGAGCCCAGCGGGCGACCGCCTCGTACCGGGGCTGTTCCCCGGGCACTCCGGACCTGGGCAGGTTGCTGCACACCAGAACCAGGTCGGCGACGGTCCAGGTGCGGCTCGTGAAATCGCGGAGGCCGTCGACGTACGGCCGTACGTCGACGGCCTGCCGGCTTCGCGCCACCGTCAGGTGGGCCTTGTACCGCCGGTGCTCCCCCATCGGCACGCCCGCCTTCCGCGCCGCCGACTCCGCACGGTCGGCCAGCAGGCGGAGGGTCTCCAGATCACCGGAGGCGCCCGCCCACAGGGCCCGCCCGTGCCCGAACTGCCCGCCGCCGCGGACGGCGAGGGGGAAGGGGGCGGTGCGGTGGGCCGCGCGCTCCAGCCGGTCCGACAGACCGGGTACGAGCTCGTCGTCGACCTCGCCGTAGAAGGCGAGCGTGAAGTGCCAGCCGGGGCGGCCGGTCCAGCGCAGCCCGTCGGCGCCGGGCAGCCCGCGCAACAGAGCCACCTCTGCGGCGAGTTCGTTCGTCACGTCCTGAGGAGGCAGCACGGCGGCGAAGAGTCTCATGCCGTTCACCCTTCCAGGGAACGGATCACCCGGCCAGCCGCCCGCGGTGCGGCAAGCGGCTGCTCCGAGGCGCTCTGCCGGGGATGATCGGGGGCATGGACACGAACGGGAAGATCACCATCCGGGAGGGCGGGCCGGACGACGTCCCCGCGATCCTCGGCATGTTCGACAGTGGCGTCGAGTGGCTCGTGGCACAGGGGCGCACCCGGCAGTGGGGCACCACTCCCTGGTCGGAGAACCCCAGAGCGGTGGCCATGATCACCCGGTACGTCACCGAGGGCGCACCGTACATCGCCGAGTACGAGGGCGTCCCGGCGGCCACGCTCACCCTCACCGACGCCCCGGGCCCCTATCTGCAGCCCGCCGACGAGCCCGAGCGCTACATCCACATCCTCGCCTCCGACCGCCGCTTCAAGGGCCACGGCACCGGTGCGGCGCTCCTCGCCCACGCGGCCGAGGAGACCCGCCGGGCCGGGATCTCGCTGCTCCGCGTCGACTGCTACGGGGGCGGCGACCGCAAACTGGTCGCCTTCTACGAGCGCAACGGCTTCCTCCCGACCGAGTCCTTCACCGTCGGCGAGGACCAGTGGCCGGGGCAGGTGCTGGCCCGGAGGGTCCTGTAGGACCCCCCGGGGCGGGCCGGTCAGGCCGCGGTCGCCAGCTGCTCCCGCTCCCTCGGCACGAACCGCAGCTGCGGGTGGCCGTGGTGCCAGCCCACCGCCAGACGCAGACCGCCGATGCGGGCGAGGACCAGTCCGATGGAGGCGGCCGCGACGGCGGAGATGATGCCGCCGAGGGCGAAGCCGACCCGGGGGCCGTAGGTGTCGGTGATCCAGCCGACGACCGGGGCACCGAGCGGCGTACCGCCCATGAACACCATCATGAACAGGGCCATCACCCGGCCGCGCATGGCCGGGTCGGTGGCCATCTGCACGGCGGTGTTCGCCGTGACGTTGACGGTCAGGCCGAAGATCCCGATCGGGACCATGAGCAGCGCGAACAGCCAGTACGACGGGGCCAGCGCGGCGACGGTCTCCAGCGCGCCGAAGGCCACGGCCGCGGCGATCAGGACGCGCAGGCGGGCCGTGCCGCGGCGGGCGGCCAGCAGTGCGCCGCCGAGGGAGCCGACGGCCATCAGCGTGTTGAAGAGGCTGTAGGCGCCGGCACCGGCGTGGAACACGTCGTCCGCGTATGCCGACAGCCACACCGGGAAGTTGAAGCCGAAGGTGCCGATGAAGCCGACCAGGACGATCGGCCAGATCAGCTCGGGGCGGCCGGCGACATAGCGCAGCCCCTCCCGCAGCTGACCCTTGCCGCGCGGCGCGCGCTCGATCACGTGCAGCTCACGGGCGCGCATCAGCAGCAGGCCGGCGAGCGGGGCGACGAAGGACAGGCCGTTGAAGAGGAACGCCCAGCCGGTGCCCACGCCGGTGATCATGAGTCCGGCGACGGCGGGGCCGACCAGGCGGGCGGACTGGAAGTTCGCGGAGTTCAGGCTGACCGCGTTCTGCAGTTGCTCGGGGCCTACCATCTCGGAGACGAAGGACTGCCGGGCCGGGTTGTCGACCACCGTGGCGAGGCCGACCGCGAAGGCGGCGACGTAGACGTGCCAGACCTGGACGTGACCGGTGAGGGTCAGCGCGGCGAGCGCGAGGCCCGTGACGGCCATGGACGTCTGGGTGATGAGCAGGGTGGGGCGCTTGGGGAGGCGGTCGACCAGGACGCCACCGTAGAGACCGAACAGCAGCATCGGCAGGAACTGCAGGGCCGTCGTGATGCCGACGGCCGCGGAGGAACCGGTGAGGCTGAGCACGAGCCAGTCCTGGGCGATGCGCTGCATCCAGGTGCCCGTGTTGGAGACGACCTGGCCGAGGAAGAAGAGCCGGTAGTTCCTGATCCTCAGCGAGCTGAACATCGAGGATCTGCGGGTGCGGCCAGGGGTGGTGGGGGTGGTCGGTGCGGGGGCGGAAGGTGCTCCGGATCCCGTACTCAAAAGTGTTCGCCTCCTTGGACGGCTTGCTTACAGGTGCGCGAGTTTCTCCAGCACGGGGGCGGCGGCGCGCAGTTTGGCCCACTCGTCCTCGTCGAGACCCTCGACCAGGCCGGCCAGGAACGCGTTGCGCTTGCGGCGGCTCTCCTCGAGCATCGCCTCGGCCTGCTCGGTCCTGGTGACGACCTTCTGGCGCCGGTCGTCGGGGTGCGGCTCCAGACGGACCAGCCCCTTGGCTTCGAGCAGCGCCACGATGCGGGTCATCGACGGCGGCTGGACGTGCTCCTTGCGGGCCAGCTCGCCAGGCGTGGCCTGGCCGCAGTTGGACAGGGTGCCGAGCACCGACATCTCGGTGGGGCTCAGCGACTCGTCGACCCGCTGGTGCTTGAGCCGACGGGACAGCCGCATCACGGCGGAGCGGAGGGAGTTCACGGCGGCAACGTCGTCGCCATGGCTAAGGTCCGGCATGTTCTTTAGAGTAACTCATTACCCTCGCTAAAGACCACCCGGGGCACGCCGAATGCCCGTGACGCACGCCACTGAACCATCCGATCACTCATACGAGTGAGTCCATTCCGGAAAGTGACGCGCCGGGTGGCCGGATGTGGCGACCCTCATACGCATGGGGACCAGTGTGCTCAGCCTGCGGATAGACGGGGAGCTGCTCGAAAGGCTCCGGCACCATGCGGCGAAAAGAGGAATGAGCGTGCAGGACTATGTGATCCGCACGCTCATCCGGGACGACTTCGACGAACGGTTCCAGACCGCCGTCGAGGAGACGGAGAAGTTCTACGGGGTCACCTGACCCCGGCGGCCGGGGCCGGCCCCGGGGCGTTGAGGCCGGGCCCCGGGGCGGGCGATCAGGGCAGGCCCCGGGGCGATCAGGCCAGGCCCAGGGCCGGCATCAGGTAGTAGAAGGCGAAGACCGCCGAGACGACGTACATCGCCGCCGGGACCTCCTTCGCGCGGCCGGCCGCCAGGCGCAGCACCACGAAGGTGATGAAGCCCATGCCGATGCCGTTGGTGATCGAGTAGGTGAACGGCATCATCACCATCGTCACGAAGGCCGGGATGGCGATGGTGTAGTCCGCCCAGTCGATCTCCTTGACGGAGTTCGAGAGGATCAGGAAGCCCACCGCGATCAGGGCCGGGGTGGCCGCCTGGGACGGGACCATCGTGGCGACCGGGGTGAGGAAGAGGGCCACCGCGAAGAGGGAGCCCGTGACGACGTTCGCGAAGCCCGTGCGCGCGCCCTCGCCGACGCCCGCCGTGGACTCCACGAACGCGGTGGTGGCCGAGGAGGAGCTGGCGCCGCCCGCCGCGACCGCGAAGCCGTCCACGAAGAGGACTTTGTTGATACCCGGCATGTAGCCCTGGGCGTCGGTCAGCTTGGCCTCGTCACTGACGCCCATGATCGTGCCCATGGCGTCGAAGAAGCAGGACAGCAGGACCGTGAAGACGAAGAGGACGCCGGTCAGCACGCCGACCTTGGCGAAGCCGCCGAACAGGCTGAACTGACCGATCAGGCCGAAGTCGGGGGTGCCCACCGGGTTGCCCGGCCACTTCGGGACGGTCAGGCCCCAGGAGGTGACCGTGGCCACCGAGTTGATGATCAGCGCGAGGACGGTCATCCCGACGATGGAGATCAGGATCGCGCCCGGCACCTTGCGCACGATGAGGGCGAAGGTGAGCAGCACGCCCAGGATGAAGACGAGCACCGGCCAGCCGTCGAGGTGACCGTTGCTGCCGAGCTGGAGCGGCACGGTGGTCTGGGCGGCGTCCGGGATCCGGCTGACGAAGCCGGCGTCGACCAGGCCGATCAGCATGATGAACAGGCCGATACCGATGGAGATCGCCTTGCGCAGGCCGAACGGCACGGCGTTCATCACGCGCTCGCGCAGACCGGTGGCGACCAGCAGCATGACCACGAAACCGGCCAGCACCACCATGCCCATGGCGTCCGGCCACGACATCCGGGGCGCCAGCTGGAGCGCGACGACCGAGTTCACGCCGAGACCGGCGGCGAGCGCGATCGGGACGTTGCCGATGACGCCCATGAGGAGCGTGGTGAACGCGGCCGTCAGGGCGGTCGCGGTGACCAGCTGGCCGTTGTCCAGATGGTGCCCGTACATGTCCTTCGCGCTGCCGAGGATGATCGGGTTCAGCACGATGATGTACGCCATCGCAAAGAAGGTGGCGAAACCGCCGCGGATCTCACGGGCCACGGAGCTGCCGCGCTCGGAGATCCGGAAGTAGCGGTCGAGGGCGCCGTAGACGGGTGTGCCGCCCGGCTGTTCGGGGGCGGGGACCTTGGCGGGTGCCGAGGTGGGCATGCGGGACCTCATCACCGACGGGGTTCCCCCGAGCCCCGTTGGAGTTTCATACGAGCAGAAGTGGTCAAAGGCAAACGGTTTCAGTATGAACGTATGAGAGTCAGAGCGCTATCTCCGCGCGTAGACCGTTCATCCCCGATATCGCCTCGTAAGCTGTGCCCCATGGCTAAGTGGACCCCCAAGCACGAGGCGCCGGAACCCCTGGAGGGCCCCGTGGTCGCCACCATCACCGGCGGCACGATCGTGTGGTTCGCCCTCTTCCTGGTCCAGCTCCCCTTCTACGGCTGGTTCGACGACCACGACCGCACCTGGTGGCTGTGGACCTGCCTGGCCGGAGGCGGGCTGGGGCTCATCGGCATCTGGTACGTCCGCAGGCGGGACGCGGCGATCAAGCGGGACGAGGCACTGAAGGCGGCGGCCGCCGCGGACTAGTCCCTGTCCGGCGGCCGGCTCTACGACCGGCGCACGACTCGGCTCCTCCCCAAGTCGGAACTTCCGCCCACTCGGCAGGTGAAGGCGCAAAACCGCACGTACCGTCGAATGCATGACCCATATCGACGCGGGCGCCGAACTCGACCCCGTGCACCCGGTGGCTCTGCCGGCTGCACCCTCGACCGGTCTGACCGGCGCCCAGGTCGCCGAGCGCGTCGCGCGCGGGCAGGTCAACGACGTTCCGGTGCGCAGCAGCCGTTCGCTGGGCGAGATCGTCCGCGCGAACGTCTTCACCCGGTTCAACGCGATCATCGGCGTGCTGTGGCTGGTCATGCTGTTCGTCGCGCCGATCCAGGACAGCCTCTTCGGCTTCGTGATCCTCGCCAACACCGGCATCGGCATCGTCCAGGAGTGGCGGGCCAAGCAGACCCTGGACTCGCTCGCCGTGATCGGCGAGTCCCGGCCGACCGTCCGCCGGGACGGGAATGCCACCGAGGTGGCCACGAACGAGATCGTCCTGGACGACCTCATCGAGATAGGCCCCGGGGACAAGATCGTCGTGGACGGGGTGTGCGCGGAGGCCGACGGGCTGGAGATCGACGAGTCGCTGCTCACCGGCGAGGCCGATCCGGTCGTCAAACGCCGCGGCGACCAGGTGATGTCCGGCAGCTTCGTGGTCGCGGGCGGCGGCGCCTTCCAGGCCACCAAGGTCGGCCGTGAGGCCTATGCGGCCCAGCTCGCCGAGGAGGCCTCCCGCTTCACGCTCGTCCACTCCGAGCTACGCTCCGGCATCTCCACGATCCTCAAGTACGTGACGTGGATGATGGTCCCGGCCGCGATCGGGCTCGTCGTCACCCAGCTCGTCGTGAAGAACAACGACCTGAAGGACGCGGTCGCCCGCACGGTCGGCGGCATCGTCCCGATGGTCCCCGAGGGGCTGGTGCTGCTCACCTCCGTGGCCTTCGCGATCGGGGTCATCCGGCTCGGCCGGAAACAGTGCCTGGTTCAGGAGCTGCCCGCGATCGAGGGGCTCGCCCGCGTGGACACCGTCTGCCTGGACAAGACCGGGACGCTGACCGAGGGCGGCATGGACGTCACCGGACTCAGGTCGCTGGACGGGGCCGACGAGAGATACGTACGCAAGGTGCTGGGCGCCCTCGGCGAGTCCGATCCGCGCCCCAACGCCTCCCTCCAGGCGATCATCGACGCCTATCCGGACAGCGACGAGTGGCGCTGCGTCGAGTCGCTGCCCTTCTCCTCCGCCCGCAAGTACAGCGGCGCCGCCTTCAGCGAGGGCGACGGCGAGGCCAGCACCTGGCTGCTGGGCGCCCCCGACGTGCTGCTCGGGGCCGACGATCCGGCCCTGGCCGAAACCGCACGCCTCAACGAACAAGGCCTACGGGTCCTGCTCCTGGCCCGCGCCACCCGCGACCTGGACGACCCCGAGCCGGCCCGGGGTGCCCGGCCCACCGCCCTGGTCGTCCTGGAACAGCGACTGCGGCCCGACGCCGCCGACACCCTTCGCTACTTCGCGGAGCAGAACGTGCGCGCCAAGGTCATCTCCGGCGACAACGCGGTGTCCGTCGGCGCGGTCGCCGCCAAACTGGGCCTGTCCGGGTCGACGGTGGACGCGCGCCGGCTGCCCGCCGACCGGCGGGGCATGGCGGACGCGCTGGACGAGGGGACCGTCTTCGGCCGGGTCACCCCGCAGCAGAAGCGGGACATGGTCGGCGCGCTGCAGGCGCACGGGCACACGGTCGCGATGACCGGCGACGGCGTGAACGACGTGCTCGCCCTCAAGGACGCCGACATCGGCGTCTCGATGGGTTCGGGTTCGGAGGCGACCCGGGCGGTCGCGCAGATCGTCCTGCTGAACAACAGCTTCTCGACGCTGCCCTCGGTGGTGGCCGAGGGCCGCAGGGTCATCGGCAACATCACCCGCGTGGCGACCCTGTTCCTGGTCAAGACCGTCTACTCGGTGCTGCTGGCGGTGCTGGTGGTGTGCTGGCAGGTCGAGTACCCCTTCCTGCCCAGGCACCTGACCCTGCTGTCCACGCTCACCATCGGCGTCCCGGCCTTCTTCCTGGCCCTGGCCCCCAACAAGGAACGGGCCCGCCCCCACTTCGTCCGCAGAGTGATGCGCTACTCGGTCCCGGGCGGGGTGGTGGCCGGCGTGGCGACCTTCGTGACGTATCTGCTCGCGCGCCACTACTACACGGGCCCGGGCGCCCTGGACGCGGAGACCAGCGCGGCGACCCTGACCCTGTTCCTGATCTCCATGTGGGTCCTGGCGATCATCGCCCGCCCCTACACCTGGTGGCGCGTCGCCCTGGTGGCGGCGATGGGCGCGGCCTTCCTGTTCGTTCTCGTCGTGCCGGCCCTGCAGAGCTTCTTCGCCCTGAAGCTGGTGGGCGTCGCGATGCCGTGGACGGCGGTGGCGGTGGCGGTGGTGGCGGCGGCCACCCTGGAGTTGCTGTGGAAGTGGGTGGACCGCCGCTTTGCCGCGTAGCGGCAGCAGAGGCGCCGCTCAGCGGGCCTTACCGCACGTCGACGTAGTCGCCCGTGGCGCTGACCGCCGAGGTGGTCGACGTACCCGCGAAGCTGTAGCGGTAGTAGCCGTCGGAGCCGGCCGTGACCGTGGTCTTCAGGGCGCCCGTGGAGGACGACGTGATGGTCTTGACGGTGGTGTAGGCGGTGCTGCCCGCCTTGCGGAACTGGAGCCTGACCGGCTGGCCCGCGAAGCCGGCGTACTTGCCGGACTCCCAGTTGGCTCGGGTCAGGCTGCCGGTCACGGTGAGGGTCTTGCCCTTCTTGACCGGCTCGGGTGTGGCGTCGGTGCTGAGCTTGGCGGCGCGGCGGACCGGGATGGTGCCCAGGTCGTTCTGCCACTTCGTGGCGTCGCTCTTGGTGTCGACGGCGAGCGCGCCGGTCTTCCAGGTGCCGGCGTCCGAGTTGTACAGCTCGGCGGCGGGGAGGGTGACGGTGGCCGAGCAGTTCAGGGTGGTCGAGGAGACCTTGCTGCAGGTGCCCGGGTCGTCGCTGATGACCTGCGTGTCGGCGTCCTTCGCCGAGGTGCCCCGATAGAGCACCGGGCCGGTCAGGATGTTGCTGGTGGAGACGCTGGAGGGGTGCGTCACGGTGTAGGTCGCCTTGACCTTGACCGTGGAGGTCGCGCCGAGGGTGATGGCCTTCCCGCTGTTGACCTTCATGTTCGAGAAGGTGACGTCGGGCGCCGTGGTGGCCGCGTGCGCGGCGGGGACGGCGACGGCGGAGAGGGCCAGGGCGCCGGAGACGGCGGCCACGGTGGCACGTATGCGCATGTGCGTTTCCCCTGGAGGGAGAGGTGATCGTGGAGTCGGTCGACTCACGCGATCAGATCCGTGAGGGGTGTGGCTGGTTGTACGGCAGGGGTCGTTCCCGGCCAGATTTTGATCCGGGATTGCCAGCCCGTGGCGCAAGCGAGAAGAAACGTTCCGGCTCCGAAAAACAGCGGGTGTCCGGAGCCGGAACCCGGTGCTTACTTCACGTCGACGAAGTCACCCGCGGCGCTGACCGCCGGGGTGGTCGAGGTGCCCGCGAAGCTGTAGCGGAAGTAGCCGTCGACCGTGGCCTTGGTCGTCGTCTTCAGGTTGCCCGTGCTGTCCGACGTGATGGTCTTCAGCGTGGTGTAGGTGCTGGAGCTCTTCTTGCGGAACTGCAGCTTCACCGACTGGCCGGTGTAGCCGTGGTACTGGCTGTCGTCCCAGTTGGCACGGGAGAGCTTGCCGGTGACCGTGATGGTCTTGCCCTTCGTGACCGGCTCCGGCGAGGCGTTGACCGTCAGCTTGGAGTAGCGCTGCAGCTTGACGGAGGTGACCGGGTCGTTCACCGCCACACCGACGTTGTCCAGGTTCGGGTTCTCCGGGTCCTCACCGTTGAAGGCGACGGCGAAGCCGGCGGCCTTCCAGGTGGTGGCGTCCTCGTTCAGCAGCTCGAACGGGTCGATCTCGATGGTGGCCTTGCAGGAGGCCACGGTCGCCGAGGAGTCGGTGCAGGACGCGTCGTTGCTGTCGAAGAAGTAGATCTCGTTCTCGAACGACTCACCGCGGTACAGCTCGACACCGGCGAAGAAGTCGGACGCCTTGATGTTGACGTCCGCACCGTGCGTCAGGGTGAAGGAGACCGGCACCTTGACCAGGTTGGTGGTACCGACGGCGATGTTCTTGCCGCTGTTGACCTTGACGTTGGAGAAAGAGGCGTCCAGGGCGTACGGCGTGCCCTCGGCGGCGGCGGTGCTGAAGGCCGTCTTGCCCCTGCCCTCGGTGGTGTGGGCGGCCTTGCTCGCGGCGGAGGTGTCCGAGGGGACCCTCGACTCGGCGGCCTGCGCGGCCGGCACGGCGAGGGCGGAAAGGGCCAGGGCGCCGGAGACGGCGGCCACAGTGGCACGAATGCGCATGCGTTCCCCTGTATGGAGAGTGGGCCCCGGCGGCGGCCGCGCCCGGAGGCGCGTCGTCGCCGCCGGGGCCCGAGTGATCTCAGGAGCCTGTTGGCTCGCGTGATCAGATCCGCGAGGCGCGCGAATGGTTGTACAGGATTTGAATTTTTCGCAATGAACCAGTGAACCGGTGCATCAGTCGAACCAGCGGTCCCGCGCCAGCTCCTCCGTCCGCGACCAGTCCTCCAGCAGGGCCGCCACCTCGAAACGGCGCGGCCACTGGCCGGACGCCCAGGCGAGACCTGCGGCGACGCCCTCCAAAGTGGCCGCGTGCAGGACGCCGTCGTCGGTCAGCCGCCAGTCGATCTCCACGCCGTCCACGACCAGTTCCTCGTGTTCGACGTAGGTGCCCGGCGTCCGCGGCCCGAGCAGCACCCGCACCGAGTCCGGTACGTCGTGCTCGGCACCCTCGGAGGTCACCCGACCGGTGACGGACTCGCTCAGCCGCCGCACCTGGAACAGCTCGGCCAGCTCGGCGGCCCGGGACGGGCGCACGGGCAGCAGCGCGACGCCGGAGGTGAAGGGCAGCAGATCGGGCGAGTCGACCACCACCGTGTCGGCCGCGTCCACCACCGCCACCCGCCCGTCGACCACGGCCCGCAGCTCGTCCGGCAGCGTCACCTGCTCCGGGTCCAGCTCGGCCAGCGCGCCGTACAGGCCGTGCAGCTGGGCCGGGCCGACCGGGCGCTCGGGGTCGGCGAGGCGGTCCAGCAGTTCGGCGGCGCCGCCGGGCTCGTCCAGCAGGGCGGACACGGAGGTCCGCACGCCCAGCGCGCGCAGCACCTGCTCGTCGTCGAATCCGGTGGCGTCGGCCTCGTCGTACAGGCCGCGCAGGAGCGGGTCACCGCCGGCGGCGAGCAGACCGGCGGGCCGGCGCCCGTCGAGGACGGGATGTCCGCGCAGCCACCACGCCGTGTAGGGGCGTACGACCTCGTGGGTGCCGTCGGGCAGCAGGATCCGCACCGGCTGGGTGAGGGCGTCGCGCAGCGGCGGGCGGGCGAGCAGGGCGAGCGCCTCGGGCCAGTAGTCGTCGTCCACGAGGTCGAGGTCGCGCACGGCGACCAGCTCGGTGGCCACCGGGGGTACCGGGGTGTCCGGGAAGCGGTCGAGGATGTCCTCGCACCACACGTCCACGGAGTCGAGCAGGCCCGCGTCGTCGGGCTCGGCGAAGTCGCCCTCCCGGGGCTCCAGTTCGTCCGGATCGAGAACCACGTCCGTGGCGCGGACCAGCGCGAAGTCGGCGAGGACCCCGCAGGCGGTCAGGGGCTGCTCGCCCCACTTCCCGGCCAGCTCGGCGTCCACCGCAGCCAGTTCGCCCTCACGGATCACCCGGGCGAAGGCGCTGCCGGGGAAGACCAGTTCGCCCGCCGGGGCGAGTTCGCCGTCCTCGTCCGCCAGCGCGAGGGCGCCCAGCCACGGCTCGTCACCGGGTTCGAGACCCGCGTCGCGCACCAGGGCCAGGACGGTGTCGGCGAGTTCCTCGGCGTCGGGGGCGTCCTCCTCCCACAGCGCCCCGCCCTCGTCCTCCAGCGAGGCCGCCACGGCGGCCCGCACCTGCGGGGTGGTCAGCACCGCGCGCGGGGTCGCGGGCAGTGCGCCCAGCTTCTCCAGCAGCGGGTGCGCGGCGTCCTCGTGGGCGACCTTGAGCCCGAGCCGGCCGAGCACGTCGGGGTGGATGAGAGCGGCGTCCGGGGTGGGGAGCAGGATCTGCCGGGGGCCGATCGTGGTCCTGCCGTCCGCGAGCGGCACCGGAAGCCCCGAGAGCCGGTCGGGGTCGACCCCGGCGAGGCTGTCGTAGAGCCGCCACCACCAGTCGGGGTCCTTCTCCAGACCGGCGAGCCGGTCGACGGCGTCGGCCAGCGGCAGCCGGGCGACGCCCAGGGTGCGCAGCTCGACGCGGCGTTCGAGCCCGGCGGGCAGCAGGGTCGGCAGCACCTCGGCGAGCACCCGTACGGTGTCCGCCCCCGCGCCCTCCACCACCTCGGCGTCCCTCGGGCGCAGCGCCTCGGGAAGCTCGTCGTCGCCCTTGGAAGCGACGGCCGGGGGCAGGAACGCGGTGCGCGGCAGCCGCTCCAGGATCGCCTGCCGCAGCGATCCGTCCAGCTCGCCCTTGCCCAGCGGCCCGGGTACGAGGTCGATCACACCCTCGGTCACCGGGCGCCAGGCGGCGAGCAGTTCGGTGTAGGCGTCCGCCGCCCGCTGCACCAGGAAGTCGGTCAGCGGACCGGGTGCCGCGTGCCGACGGGTGGTGTCCAGCGGGAAGGACGCGATGAGCAGGGCGGGGACGCCGAGGGGCTCGTCGCTGGGGGTGGGCGCGTGCACGACGGGCGTGGTGCGGGGCCGCGCCGGACGGCCGTCGGCATCCGCCGGTACGGCCCAGGTCACCGACCAGTGCGGGCGCAGACGCTCCTCCACCGGGCGGCCGACGAGCAGGTCCGGGGTGAGCGACCCGTGCGCGGAGACGGTACGCCAGCGGGTGGTCCCCTCCCGCGAGTCCTCCACGACGGTGACGGCGCCCTCGGTACGGCGGCTCAGAGTGCGCGGGGCACTGTCGCCCACTTCGACGACGACTTCCGCCAGCCCCGGCAGGGCGAGGAGCAGGGCGTCGTCGACCGCGTCGAGGAGGCGCTCGGTGAGGTCGGCGGCGGCCGTGTCCCGCAGGGGCAGGATGACGGCGGTGTCGTACGGGTCCGGGGCGGAGCCCTCGGCGGCGAACGGAAGGCGGAGGAGCGGGACATGGCCGTCGCGGCGGCGGATCTCGTCACCGAGGCCGGGGCTGTGCCGGGCCGTCTCGGCGGCCAGTTCGCGCGCCTCGGCCAGCGACCAGCGGACCCCTCCGTGCCGGCCGACGATCGCGGGCTCGTCGGTGACGGCGATGACGGCGGCGAAACCGACGCCGAACCGGCCCACGGCGCCGTGGGTGTCCTGGGCCTCACGTTTGGCCGAGGCGCGCAGGGTGGACAGCGACTCGACACCGGCCGCGTCCAGGGGGGCGCCGGTGTTAGCCGCGACCAGGACGCCGTCGCGGAGGGTGAGGCGCAGCCGGCCCGGCACCTTCGCGCGGGCGGCGGCGTCGGCGGCGTTCTGGGCCAGCTCCACCACGAGCCGGTCCCGGTAGCCGCCGAGGACCAGGTCCTCCTCGGCGTTGGCGTCCTCACGGAACCGGGCGGGGCTGGTGGCCCAGGCGTCGAGGACACCGCGGCGCAGACGGGCGGTGCCGAAGGGGTCGGCGCCCTCGGCCGCCGGCCGCACGTACTTGCTCACGTTCACTCTCCTCGTCGACGTGAGGACGAAGGTACAGCGCGAGCGGGGTGGCCGGGGCTCGGGCACCGTCGGGCGGCCGGGCGGGCGACGCCCTTCAGCCGCCGAGCACGGGCAGGGAGATGCCGCAGCGGACGGACCGTGCGTGGGCGGGATCGAGGGCGTTGCCCACGAGTTGGAGAGCGTTGGCGTCGTACGTGATCGACACGTGTTCGGAGACGTCCTGGCGGCAGACGTCCTGGACCGTGACGTTGCGGACGGTCGCGCCGGGTCCCGCGGTCAGGAACTGGTGCTGGTAGGGGGTGACGACCTCGTCGTACCGGGTGGCGATGACGGTGTAGTCGACCCCGGGCTGCGTGTCCCCGTCCCGGTCCAGCGTCGTGTTCACCTCGGAGCCGACCAGCTGATCCTCGTACGCCTCCCCGAGGACGAGGGACACGGGCTTGTCGAGACCCAGCTTCGTGGTCAGCGTGCCGATGCCGGAGCCGGTCGTGCCGTGGTTGGACGGCGCCAGGCCGATGAGGCTGTGCACCTTGTTCCGTTCCGGGTGCGCGGGGTCCGTGCCGCCCTCGAACCGCAGATACCAGCGGGGCAGCAGACCGCCGCCCTGGGAATGCCCGACCAGGTCGACCTGGTGGGCGCCGGTGGCCTTCAGGACGCGGTCGACGTAGCCGGCGATCTGCCGGGCGGACACCGGGATGTGCGCGGTGGCCTTGAACGGATCACCGGGCGCCCCGCCGAAGTCGGGGGCGAAGACGCAGTAGCCCGCCTGCTTCAGCCATGGAGCCAGCAGGCTCCAGTCGGCATGGGCGTTGCTCCAGGTCCCGTGCAGCAGGACGACCGGGCGCGGATGCTCGGGCGTGGGCCGGCAGCTCCAGTCGTCGGCCCCGGACGGCGGCGCATCCGGGTGGGCCAGCCCCCCGGCCAACGCCACGGGGAAGGAGAGGATCCGCCCCTGCGGCGGCGGAGGCGCCGGATCGCCGGACGCGGCCGCCTCGCCCTGACCCACGGCCAGCGCCAGGGCGAGCCCCGCACAGACCCCGGCCCACCGGTGACACCGCCGGTTCGACCGCTTTCGGGAAACACTCCGATCCGCCATCGGGCCGCTCCTCGCCTCAAGGCCGGCCGAGCGCCGACGCGGTGATGATCAAGGAGCGGGTTCCGTGCGGCGGCCGACGACGGTGCGCGGCACCCCTTATGGAGCAGCCGTTTCATCCGGTCAGCGGGTCATCCGGTCAGCGGGTCAGCATGTGGGGGGCGAAATATCCGCCCCCTCCCCGACTGCTGCGTGCGCCTGTCTCCACCGGCAACTGGGCTGGCGTGACGCCCTGTTGCACGCTCCACGCTCAGCGCGACGGCACAACCGCAGAAAAGCGCAACAGCGTAGAGCGCGCAACCGCAGACATACGACGGGCCGCGCCGGACGGCCCCGAGGACTTCGTCGGGAGGGCTGACGGGCGCCGCTACGAGTGGCCCAGCTCCGCCGTCTCCTCGTCGCCCGCCTCCGGGACCGAACCCGAGTCGCGGGACGGACGGAGGGGGAACGGGTCGACCCGGGTCTCGTCGATCACCGGAGGGGCCGGCTGGGGCGGCTTCGGCATGACCGCCGCCTCCGAGTGGCCGCCGCAGCCGTACGCCAGGGAGACCACACGGCCGTCGGCCGGGGAGAACTCGTTCGCGCAGACGCCGAAGGCCTGGCCGAGGGAGCCGCCGATGGGGGTGAGGAAGCCGCAGGTCATGCACGTCGCCGGGGCCGCCTGGGCCATCGGCGTCGTGGGGCCGAACCCTTCCTCCCAGCGGTCGGCCGCGCTGTGCAGGCCGTAGCGGGACAGGACCCGGGCGCGACGCAGGCCCAGTTCCTGTGCCAGCGCGGCGATCGAGCCACGGGTGGGGGTCGTCGGCTGGACGGCGGGCGCACCGGGCGTCACATCGGCGTCCTCCGCCTCCGCCAGTTCCGCGATCTCCTCCGACACGACCGAGTTCGGCGGCGGCTCCTCGTCGCCCGTGTAGCCGGGCTCCAGGCGCAGATCCTCCTGGTCGGTGGGGAGCAGATCGCCGGGGCCGAGGTCGCCGGGGCGCAGACGCTCGCTCCACGGGACCCATTCCGGGGCGAGAAGGGCGTCGGGGCCGGGTAGGAGGACCACCTCGTCCAGGGTCACGATCTTCGCACGGGAGGCGCGGGCCACCGTCGCCGCCCAGCGCCAGCCGCGGTAGCCCAGCTCCTTGCACTCGAAGAAGTGCGTGACAACACGGTCGCCCTCGGACACCAGGCCGACGTGCTCACCGACCACACCTGGCGCGGCGGCCTCCTCTGCGGCGGCACGGGCGAGGTCCACGGCCTCGGCACACAGACGGTCGGGGGTGCGGCTTCGCGTTGTCGCTGCGCTCACAGGTATCGCTTCTCTCCTACGCCGTCTGCAATGAGTGCGGCTGCCTCCGGCGGTCAGGCGGACGGAGCGGACCGGGGGACCGCATCAACGTCTGCATCCGACTCGCGCTCGGGCGCACCTCTGCCATCTATTCTGCTTCATGGCCGAGATACGCACGCTACCCCGTCGTGGATGGTCCGGGACAGTCCGGCGCCTCGCGGCGATGATTCCCACCCTCCCACCGGTCCCGATCGGCCGCGAAGCGGCACCGGCAGCCGGCTCGGCCGCCCGGCCGTCAGTCCCGGCCTCCCGTCGGCCCGACTCGCTTGGTTTCAAACCGCACTATCAGGCGTCGTCTCGGGGCACTATGAACGACGTGGCAGCCGCGGACAGGGGGAGCGTTCGAGGTGGCGGTTCGGGCCGGGTCGGCGGTGCCGTCCGCGCGGTGGGGCGTGCCCTGCACTTCCCGGTGACCGGCACCGCGCGCGGGATCCGGAAGGCCACGCACGCCCATGGCGCGGGCGAGTCGGGGCTGGGCAAGCTGATCGAGCTGCACGCGGTGAACGGCGCCGGCGATGTCATGATCACCATCGCGCTGGCCTCGACCGTGTTCTTCTCCGTGCCCACGGACGAAGCGCGGGGGCGTGTCGCGCTCTACCTCGCCATCACCATGGCGCCCTTCACCGTCCTCGCGCCCGTCATCGGGCCGCTGCTGGACCGGCTGCCCCACGGGCGGCGTGCCGCCATGGCCGGGGCCATGCTGGCCCGTGCGCTGCTCGCGCTGATCATCTCGGGAGCCGTGGCCAGCGGGAGTCTGCAGTTGTATCCCGCCGCGCTGGGTGTGCTGGTGGCGTCCAAGGCGTACGGAGTGGTCCGCAGTGCCGTCGTGCCCCGACTGCTGCCGCCCACGTTCTCCCTGGTGAAGGCCAACTCCCGGGTCACCCTCGCCGGGCTCCTGGCCACCGGTGTGGCCGCGCCGATCGGGGCGGGGCTGCACGCAGTCGGGGATCCCTGGCCGCTGTACGGCGCCTTCGTGATCTTCGTTGCAGGCACGTTCCTGTCCTTCTCGCTGCCGCCCAAGGTGGACTCCGCCAAGGGCGAGGACGTGGCCCTGCTCGCGGCCGACGAGCAGCATCTGCACGGGCCGCACCGCAAGCAGCTCAAGCGGCCCGGACTGCGGACCGTGGGACCCGCGGTCACTCACGCCCTCGGGGCCAACGCCGCCCTGCGCTGTCTGTCCGGCTTCCTGATCTTCTTCCTCGCCTTCCTGCTCCGCGAGCACCCGCTGACCGGGGAGAGCGCGGCGGTCTCGCTGGGGATCGTGGGCGTGGCGGCGGGCGCGGGGAACGCCCTCGGCACGGCCGTCGGAGCCTGGCTGAAATCCAAGGCTCCCGAGATCATCATCGTGACCGTCGTCGCCGTGGTGCTCGGTACCTCGATCGTGGCCGCCCTGTTCTTCGGGGCCCTCCTGGTGGCCTGTCTGGCCGCGGTGGCCGGTTTCGCGCAGGCGCTGGCCAAGCTGTCCCTGGACGCGCTGATCCAGCGGGACGTGCCGGAGCTGGTGCGCACCTCGGCCTTCGCGCGCTCCGAGACCCTGCTGCAGGTGGCCTGGGTGTTCGGCGGCGCGATCGGCATCGTGATGCCGCTCAACGGCGCCCTCGGCCTCGTGGTCGCCGCGGCGATCGTGGCCGCCGGCTGGCTGGCCACGCTGCGCGGGCTGCTCGCCTCGGCACGGCACGGCAGCAGGCCGCGAGCGCGAGTGGCGTAACGAAACCGGGCACGCCGCACCCCACATGGGCGGACGGCTCCGGGTGCCCGATAGCCTTCGGCCATGACCACGCTGCAATCCGCCCTGCGACGCCGCCGCGCCGTCGCCGCCGCCGGCGCCGTTTCCGCCGGACTGCTCGTCCTGTCGGCCTGCGACAAGCCGTCGCCCGTCGCGACGATCACCGTAGGCCGAAGCTCGGTCAACTCCGAGGCGCTCTGCTACAACGACGGCAAGGCGCTGGACGCCGAGTCGCTGGCGAAGTGCTCCAAGAAGGCCGGCGACATCGAGTCGATCAAGGTCGACCCGGATCAGACGGTCCGTTTCGGCGTGGACCCGAAGATCGCGGACAACGGCTGGATCGTCCTCGTGAACGGCCGCCAGTTCACCGACAAGAGCATGAAGACCTACACCACCATCCCGGGCAGCGCGTTCTTCAACGTGCAGTACGGCACCCAGGGCAACACCAACACGGTCTCCATCCAGATGGGCGCCAACCCGGCCAAGGGCCTGTGGTCCTTCAAGCTGAAGAAGGCCTGACCACGCCCTCCGTACGCGTCCTCGTAGCCACCGCGGTCCCGGCCGAACGGGACGCGGTGGCACGGGCGTTCCCCGAGCCGGGTGCGCAGATGCGGCTGCCCGGGTGCCCGGGGCTCTCGGTGGTCCGGACGGCTCCCGGACACGACCTCCTGGCCGCCGGTGTCGGGCCCGCCCTCGCCGCCGCCTCCACCGCCACCGCGCTCACCACGGCCGCCCTCGACGGCAGCCCCTACGATCTCGTCGTCTCGGCCGGGATCGGCGGCGGTTTCCAGCCCGGGGCGCCGATCGGCTCGCTCGTCGTCGCCGACGCGATCACCGTGGCCGATCTGGGTGCCGAGACCGCCGACGGCTTCCTCCCGGTCACCGAACTCGGCTTCGGAACCGTCACCCATCGGCCGCCGAATTCACTCGTACGAGGTGTTTCCGAGGCCATCGGCGCACGCCCCGGCACCGTCCTCACCGTCTCCACCGTCACCGGAACCGCCGCCCGCGCCGCCGACCTGCGCGCCCGCCACCCGCATGCCCTCGCCGAGGGCATGGAGGGGTTCGGCGTGGCCGAGGCGGCCGCCGCGCACGGGGTGCCCGTGCTGGAGATCCGCGCGGTGTCCAACCCGGTCGGCCCGCGCGACCGCGCCGCCTGGCGCATCGGCGACGCGCTCGCCGCCCTCACCGAGGGTTTCGGGAAGCTCGCGCCCGCATTGGAGAGTTGGAACCCACATGAGCCCTGAGAGCCGACCGCTGCAGACGGCGTACTCGCCCTGCCCGAACGACACGTTCGTCTTCGACGCCCTCGCCCACGGCCGCGTCCCCGGCGCCCCCGCGCTGGACGTGACCTTCGCCGACATCGACATCACCAACGGCATGGCCGAGCGCGGTGAGTTCGACGTGCTGAAGGTGTCGTACGCCGTGCTGCCGTACGTCCTGGACGAGTACGCGCTGCTGCCCTGCGGTGGCGCGCTGGGGCGTGGCTGCGGGCCGCTGGTGCTGACCCGGGAAGCCGGTGCCGGGGACGCCTCCCACGCTCTCGGCAGCGGGGGAGCGACGGGGCGTACGGTCGCCGTGCCGAGCGAGACGTCGACCGCGTACCTGCTGTTCCGGCTGTGGGCCGCGGACACGCTGCCCGGCGGGGTCGGCGAGATCGTCGTCATGCCGTTCGACGAGATCATGCCGGCCGTGCGGGACGGCAAGGTGGACGCCGGACTCGTGATCCACGAGGCCCGCTTCACGTACCAGAACTACGGGCTGCACAAGGTCGCGGACATGGGCGAGCACTGGGAGCGCAGCACCGGGCTGCCGATCCCGCTGGGCGCGATCATCGCCAAGCGCTCGCTGGGCGCCGAGACCCTGGGCCGGCTCGCCGACGCCATCCGGACGTCCGTACGGGCCGCCTGGGACGACCCCGAGGCCTCCCGGCCGTACGTCATGGAGCACGCCCAGGAGATGGACCCGGCCGTCGCCGACCAGCACATCGGGCTGTACGTCAACGAGTTCACCGCCGACCTCGGCGAGGACGGCTACGCGGCCGTGCGCGGGCTGCTCACACGTGCGGCGGCCGAGGGGCTGCTTCCGCCCCTCGGCCCGGATGCGCTCGCTTTCCCCTAGTCCGGGGCAGACGTCCTCGACGCCTCGGCCGGCTCAGACGTCCAACTGGTCGGCGACCGCGCGCAGCAGGCCCGCGATCTTCTTGCCGGAGGTCTTCTCCGGGTATCGGCCCTTTTCGAGCATCGGCGTGATGTTCTCGAGAAGGGTCGTCAGATCCTGCACGATCGAGGCCAGCTCGTCCGGCTTCTTGCGCTGGGCGGCCGCGACGGACGGCGTCGGGTCGAGCACGGTCACGGAGAGGGCCTGGTCACCGCGCTGACCGGCGACGACGCCGAACTCCACGCGCTGTCCCGGCTTGAGCACATCGACTCCGGCGGGGAGAACCGAGGAATGGACGAAGACGTCACCGCCGTCGTCGCGGGAGAGAAAGCCGAAGCCCTTCTCGCTGTTGAACCACTTGACCTTGCCGGTAGGCACGTCTGTCCTCGTCCTCGTACTCGTCGGAAAACTACTTCGGAAACGGCTCTTGATAGCACGGTGGCGGGTCGACCATGACCCGCCGATACCAAGCGCTACCAAGGCTAATGCTCTTCGAGCGGGTGACAAGACGTCCCCCGGTTGTTCTCTCGCGCTGGGAACTACCCTGGTCCGGTGCCTGACAAAACCCAATCGAATTCCGCCGTGCCCGGCGACCGACTGATCCGCGCCGGTGCCATCGTGTTCTTCATCGGTGCCGTGGCCACCCTCGTCACGGTGGCCCCGCTCTTCCTGGGCGCGAAGCCTTTTCCGACCTACATGTTCGGCCTGAGCATGCTCATGGCTGTCGGCTTCCTCGTCGCCGGGGCCGGTGTGCTGCGGTCGGTGGCCGCCGGCCGCCGTCAGGCGCGGGGCGCCGTGCGGTAGCCGGACAGCCAGGCCGGGAAGGCGGAGAGGTCGTCGAGCACGACATCCGCCCCCGCGGCACGCAGTTCGGCGCCGTCGCACGGCCCGGTGGCCACGGCGACCGACAGCGCGCCCGCCGTACGGGCCCCGCGCACGTCGCCGACGTGGTCACCGACGTACACGCCCGCGCCGTGCGCGCGCAGGGCGTCCGCCTTCTGCTCGGCCCACAGGCCGCCCACCACCACGTCGGGGGCTATGCCGAGGTGGTCCAGGTGCAGCCGGGCGTTCGGCTCGTACTTCGCCGTGACCACCATCGTCCGGCCTCCGGCCGCCCGCACCGCCTCGACCGCCTCCCACGCGCCTGCCATGGCGGGCGTCGCGGCGATCGCGATCGACGGGTACATCCCCCGGTACAGATCGGCGATCGCGGGGACCTCCTGAGCCGGGAACCAGTTCACCAGCTCCTCCGCCAGCGGCGGCCCGAGCCGGGTCACCGCCAGATCGGCGTCGATGTATGTCCCGGTCCGCTCCGCCAGCGCCAGATAGCAGGCATGGATGCCCGGCCGGGAGTCGATGAGGGTCATGTCGAGATCGAAGCCGATGGTGAGGACGGGGGTGGGGGTCATGGGGGACATTGTGCCGGGCGCCCGTGACACCGGGGCCCGGGGGCAAGGGCCCGGGGGCAAGGGCCCGGGGGCAAGGGCCCGGGGGCAAGGGCCCGGGGCAAGGGGACCCGAGACCTGGCTCACCCGTCCTCAGCCACCCCGGACAGAACACCTAGCGCTTCCGCTGGGAGCGCCACACCAGGAACAGGGCCGAGGCGATCGCCGCGCCGCGGACCATCCACGGCCAGGTTTCGGCCAGGGCGTCCTTCATGTGGCCGTGTGCGATGGGGGCACCCCAGCGGCCGTTGTCGCGGCCCCACAGCCAGAGCAGACCGGAGGCGAGCGCCAGGCCCGGCACACCGAGTACGGCCACCTTGGTCTCCGCCTGGGTCAGCCGCCGGGAACCGTAGGCGATCAGCCAGCCCAGGAGCAGCGCGAACCAGTTGCCGAGCACGGCGCCGGCGACCAGCGCGGCGGCGGCCAGCAGCAGCAGCGGGTTGGTCCAGCCTGCGGCCGGGCCCGGGAGGAGACGGCGGGCAGTCTGTGCGGGGGCGGGTGCCTTGCGTGCGAAAAGGCGGCGGCGCAGGGCGGGCCGGGCCGTCTGCTCCGTCACGTCGACCGGCTCTTCCGGCCGGGGCTCCGGCTCCTTCTCCTTTGTCTCCCCCGTTTCCTTCTGGGGCCGTTTGAGCAGGTCGGGGATCTCCACCCCGCCGACGAACCCCGGCACGGCGTCACCGGCCGCGGATCCGAACGGGCTTCCCTCCACCCGCCACCAGTCGGGCCGCATCGCGCTGTCCCCGAGTTCGTGCGCGGGGGCGAGATGCGGCGGGGACGGTACACCGCGCGGGGCGGCCGCCTCCGGCTCGGCGGGGCGTGGCCGGGGTACGACCCTGCGCAGCCCCTTGGGCCGCTCCTCCGGCTCCGGCTCCCGCTGCACCGGCACGGAGGAGGCCGACGGCCGCGGCCCGGCCTCGGTACCGCCTGCCGCCTCGACCACCTCGTCCGGGGTGCCCAGCCGGTCCAGGATGCGGCGCACGGCGGCGGGACTGTCCACCGTCACCTTGGCCCGGCGCCGGTCGATCTCGTTCCGCAGCTCCGACACCAGCCGCATCCGTGTGCCCGACGGCAGCTGCCGCTGCTGAGCGACGTCCCCGACGCGGCTCAGATACTCGTAGACGACCTGGTCGCTCTCGATCCCCACGGAACCCCTCCGGGGCGGAAGCGATGAAACCCCGTTGGACGAAGGTACCGCTTCTTCCCTGTTGCCCGGACCCGCTGTGCCCGCCCCGGCGGATGCGGTGTCGGCTACCGTTGGCCGGATGAGCCCCGAGGCCCACTCAGCCCCCCGGTCCCTGGCGGAAGCGCTCCGCGCGAGGGACGATGCCTCGCTCGCCGCGCTGCTGCGCAGCCGGCCCGATCTCATCACCCCCGTTCCCACCGACCTCACCCAGCTGGCCACCCGGGCCGGCACCCGTGCCTCGGTCCTGCGCGCGCTGGAACGGCTGGACCGGTTCGCGCTGCAGACCGCCGAGGCACTGGCCGTGGCCCCGGACCCGGCGTCGTACGACACCCTGCTCGGCCTGATGGCCGGGGACGCCCGGGACGAGACCGTCGCCGCCGCGCTGCCCCGCGCGGTCGCCACCCTGCGCGAACAGGCCCTGGTGTGGGGCGGCGACGAACGGCTGCGGCTGGTGCGGACCGCACGGGAACTGCTCGCGCCGTCCGCGCAGCACCCCTCCCCCACCGGTCTCGGCCCGGCCGCGCAGGAGGCCACCGCGGGCATGTCCCCGGGGCGGATCCAGGAGATCGTCGCCGCCGCGGGGCTCGACTCGACGCACGACTCGGTCTCCGCCGTGGCCGCGCTCACCGCCCTGTTCGCCCACCGGAAGAAGATGGCCGCGCTGCTCGCCGAGGCACCGGAGGCCGCCCGCGAGGTGCTGTCCCGGCTGGTGTGGGGGCCGCCGTACGGGCAGGTCACCGCCGAACCGGCCGCCCATCTGCGCTGGTTGCTCGACCGCGGCCTGCTGCTGCCCACCGCGCCCGGCACGGTCGTCCTGCCCCGCGAGGTCGCCCTGCACCTGCGTGAGGGCCGCGCCCACCGGGCGCCCGAGCCGCTGCCGCCCGCCGTCGAGCCGGCCGCGTCCCACAGTCCGCAGATCGTGGACGCCACCGCGGCCGGGCAGGCGTACACCGCGCTGGCCACCGTCGAGGAGCTGCTGAAGGACTGGGACGAGGGCGGTCCGGCCGTGCTGCGGTCCGGCGGGCTGAGCGTGCGGGACCTGAAGCGGACGGCCGTCGCCCTCGACCTGCCGGAGCCGGTCGCCGCCTTCTGGGTCGAACTGGCCTACGCGGCGGGCCTGCTCGCCTCCGACGGCGACGCCGACGAGCGGTACGCGGCCACCCCCGCCTACGACGAGTGGCTGGAGCGGCCCGCCCCCGAGCGCTGGGCCCGGCTCGCCGAGGCCTGGCTGGCCGCCACCCGGACCCCGGGCCTGGTCGGCGGCCGGGACGCGAAGGACCATGCGTTGTCCGCGCTCGGCCCGGGACTCGACCGGTCCGCCGCGCCCGAGGTACGGCACCGGGTGCTGACCCTGCTGGCCGCACTCCCGCAGGGCGCCGCCCCCACCACCGAGTCGGTGCTGGCCCGGCTGCGCTGGGAACGGCCGCTGCGCGGTCCCCAGCGCGACGGCGAGGACGACCTGCGCTCACGGCTCGCCCGCTGGACCCTCTCGGAGGCGGAACAGCTCGGCGTCACCGGACGCGGGGCACTGTCCGCACAGGGGCGGGCCCTGCTCGGCGTACCCGCGGCCGCACCGGCCGCCGGCTCCGCTGAGCCCTCCGGACCCGGCGACAAGCTCCCCGTCCACCACCGTCCGGCCGCACCCGTCGAGCCCCTGTCCCGCGCCGAGCAGGCCGTCGCCACCGCTGCCGCGGCCCGGCTCCTCGCGCCCCTGCTGCCCGAACCCCTGGACCACGTCCTCCTCCAGGCGGACCTGACGGCGGTGGCGCCCGGCCCGCTCCAGCGTCCGCTCGCCGACATGCTCGGGGTCCTCGCGGACGTCGAGTCCAAGGGCGGGGCGACCGTCTACCGCTTCACCCCGGCCTCGGTCCGCCGCGCCCTGGACGCCGGCCGGACCGCGGCCGACCTGCACGCCTTCCTCACCGCGCACTCCCGCACCCCGGTCCCGCAGCCGCTGGCCTATCTGATCGACGACGTGGCCCGCAGGCACGGCCATCTGCGGGTGGGCGCGGCCTCGGCGTACGTCCGCTGCGACGACGACGCCCTGCTGAACGAGATCCTCGCCGACAAGCGGGCGGCCGGCCTGCGGCTGCGCCGCCTGGCCCCGACCGTGCTCGCGTCCCCGTCGGACCCGGCCGCGCTGCTGGAGGGCCTGCGCGCGATGGGGTACGCACCCGCCGCCGAGTCCGCCGAGGGCGATGTCCTGATCACCCGGGCCGACGCCCACCGGACCCCGCCGCGCACCGCGCCCGAGCCGGTGCCGGACGGCCCGCCGCCGCCCGACGCCACACTCCTGGCGGCCGCGATCCGGGCGATCCGGGCGGGCGATCTGGCCGCCACCACGCCGCGCAAGTCCTCCGGGACGGCTCTCGCGGGCGGCGAGCTGCCCCGCACCGGCTCCGCCGAGACCCTGGCCACCATGCAGGCCGCCGTCCTGACCGGCGAGTCCCTGTGGATCGGCTACGTCAACGCCGAGGGCACCGCCAGTCAGCGCGTCATCGCCCCGGTCCGCGTCGAGGGCGGCTTCGTGACGGCGTACGACCACACGGCCGACGAGGTACGGACCTATCCGCTGCACCGGGTCACAGGGGTCGCCGAGCTGGCGGAGGAATAGGGCCGGGCCCGGTCAGCAGTTCTTGACGGGAGCGCCCGCGGGCAGACCGAAGTGGTCGCGGGCGGCGGCCTCCAGGCCGGTGGACGCCGCCGTGTCCTCGGGGCCGGGATCGGCGAAGAAGCTGAAGTGGCCCTCCACCCACGTCGCGTTCCCCTCCCCGTCCGGGGCCTTCTCCCGCGACACCACGCGATAGCCGCCGTGCGCACCCGCGTCCCGCTGCAGGCGCACCACCTGCGGGACGTCGGCGCCGCTGCACTCCATGAGAGCGCCCGCCCGCACCCCGTACTCCATGCACAGCGTGGTCACGCCCGCCCGTACGACGCCGTCCCGCTCGTCGAGGTCCCGTGCCTGCGCCCGGCAGAACCAGCGGGCCCGCAGGGCGGGCTCCGTCTCCCCGTACCCGCTGCCCTTCGAGTCGGCCACCAGCCGGGCCTCGATCACCGGCCGCACCTCGCTCCACAGGTGCTCGTCGACGCCCACCGGCCACACCGCCCACGCCCCGGTCGCCACCAGCACCGCCGTGGCTCCCAGGCCGGTCAGCCACCTGCGTACCGACATCGCCCCGAGCTCCTCCCCGGACGCGCCCCCGCGCCGCCTCTGCGGTATCAAGACCCGCGTCGAGGGCACACGGTTGCGCGCCCCGCCCTGATCATCCGCTGGTAGGGCACACTGGAGGTTTGGCCGTGCGGAAGGGAAGTACGTAGGTGAACGGACCGCTGATCGTCCAGTCGGACAAGACCCTGCTGCTCGAAGTCGACCACGAGCAGGCCGGCGACTGCCGTCGGGCCATCGCGCCCTTCGCCGAGCTGGAGCGGGCGCCGGAGCACATCCACACCTACCGGGTCACCCCGCTCGGCCTGTGGAACGCGCGGGCCGCCGGGCACGACGCCGAGCAGGTCGTGGACGCGCTGGTGCAGTACAGCCGCTACCCCGTGCCGCACGCGCTGCTCGTGGACATCGCCGAGACGATGGACCGGTACGGGCGGCTCACCCTCAGCAAGCACCCCGCGCACGGGCTCGTCCTCACCACCACCGACCGGCCGGTGCTGGAGGAGGTGCTGAAGTCCAAGCGGATCGCCCCGCTGGTCGGGGCGCGGATCGACCCCGACAGCGTCATCGTGCACGCCTCCGAGCGCGGGCAGATCAAGCAGACGCTGCTGAAGCTGGGCTGGCCGGCCGAGGACCTCGCCGGGTATGTGGACGGCGAGGCGCATCCGATCGAGCTGCTGGAGGAGGGCTGGGCGCTCAGGCCGTACCAGAAGCAGGCCGTGGAGAACTTCTGGCACGGTGGCAGCGGCGTGGTCGTGCTGCCCTGTGGTGCCGGAAAGACGCTGGTCGGCGCCGGGTCCATGGCGCAGGCGAAGTCCACCACCCTCATCCTCGTCACCAACACCGTCTCGGCCCGGCAGTGGAAGCACGAGCTGGTGAAGCGGACCTCGCTGACCGAGGACGAGATCGGCGAGTACAGCGGGACGCGGAAGGAGATCCGCCCGGTCACCATCGCCACCTACCAGGTGCTGACGACCAAGCGGAAGGGCGTCTACCCGCACCTCGAACTCTTCGACTCCCGGGACTGGGGGCTCATCGTCTACGACGAGGTGCACCTGCTGCCCGCGCCGGTCTTCAAGTTCACCGCCGATCTGCAGGCGCGCCGCCGGCTCGGCCTGACCGCGACGCTGGTCCGCGAGGACGGCCGCGAGTCCGACGTCTTCTCGCTCATCGGGCCCAAGCGGTTCGACGCGCCCTGGAAGGAGATCGAGGCGCAGGGCTACATCGCGCCCGCCGACTGCGTCGAGGTCCGGGTGAATCTCACCGACTCCGAGCGGCTGGCGTACGCGACGGCCGAGACCGAGGAGAAGTACCGCTTCTGTGCCACCACCGAGACCAAGCGGAAGGTCACGGAGGCGATCGTCCGCCGGTTCGCCGGGCAGCAGATCCTCGTCATCGGGCAGTACATCGACCAGCTGGACGAGCTGGGTGAGCACCTGAACGCCCCGGTGATCAAGGGTGAGACGTCCAACGCGCAGCGCGAGAAGCTCTTCGACGCGTTCCGCGAGGGAGAGATCAGCGTGCTGGTGGTGTCGAAGGTCGCCAACTTCTCCATCGACCTGCCCGAGGCCACGGTCGCCGTCCAGGTGTCCGGCACCTTCGGCTCCCGGCAGGAGGAGGCCCAGCGCCTCGGCCGGGTCCTGCGGCCGAAGGCCGACGGCCACCAGGCCCACTTCTACTCGGTCGTCGCCCGCGACACCATCGACCAGGACTTCGCCGCCCACCGCCAGCGCTTCCTGGCCGAGCAGGGCTATTCCTACCGGATCGTGGACGCGGACGAGATCCTGGCCGAGGGCACCGGCTGAGCCGGGAACAGGGCCGCCCCTGCCAGCAGCGCCAGCCCCAGCAGCGGGTAGGGCGAGGCGAGTGGCTGCTGCCACCAGGGCAGGTGCAGGTCGCGTGCGCCCTCGTGGGGGAGCAGCCACAGGGTGCGGGCGGTGAAGAGGGCCGCTGTCAGGGCCGCGAGGCGGATGCGGCCCTCGGCCAGCAGCACCGCGAGGAGCGGTACGCACCACACCCAGTGGTGGGACCAGCTGATCGGTGAGATCAGCAGGGCGGTGAAGGCGGTCAGAAGGATGCCGTGGCTGTCCTGGCGGGCGCGGGCCGCCAGGCACAGGCCCGCCGCGGCCACCGCCACCGCCGGAAGGAGCCAGGCGAACCCCGGTGCCGGGTCGTGCAGGGCGCGTGCGATCAGGCCCTGGAGGGACTGGTTGTCCACGATCCATGCCTTGCCCACCCTTCCGGTCTCGTAGAGGCGCCCGGTCCAGAACTCGGCGCTCGCGGAGGGGAGCAGCAGGGCGCCGAGGAGGACCGTGGCGGTGAAGCCGGCGGCCGCGGTGGCCGCCTCCCGTCTGTCTCCCCTCAGCAGCAGATGGACGACGAACACCGCCGGTGTGAGCTTGATCCCCGTCGCGAGGCCGAGGGCCAGGCCCTTGGTGCGGGTGCCGGGCGGGCGGGTGAGGTCCCACAGGACCAGGCAGGCCAGGGCGAGGTTGATCTGGCCGAACAGGAGCGTCTGGAAGACCGGTTCGAGCCAGAGGGCGAGGGCCGTGCAGGGGCAGAGCAGGGGCAGGGGCAGAGGGCGGGAGGCCAGGCGGGCCGAGAGGGCGACGAGGACGGCGAGCAGGAGCGCGTTGCCCGCCAGGAAGGCCGCCTTCAGGGCCGGGAGGGGGAGCCAGGTGGCCGGGACGAACAGGATCGCCGCGAAGGGCGGGTAGGTCGCCGGGAGCCGCCACTCGGTGACCGTGAAGCCGTACAGATCGCCGCCGTGGGACACGGCCGCGCCCTCGGCCCGGTAGACCAGCAGGTCGGCCATCGGGGCCCGCTGCAGGACGCACAGGGCGGTGAAGGAGCAGAGGGAGACCGCCAGGAGAAGCAGGGAGATCCGCAGGGAGGTCCGCTGTGCGAACCGCGGGGGGAACAGGGCAGGGAGGAAGGGCTTCACCGTCCGTTTCCGCACGGAGGTGACCCTATGCCGTTACTTGTGGTGTATGCCCGCTTCCTCGCCGTACTCGCCGAGGATCACGACGCTGAACGCGGCCTCCACGAACACCTTGACGGCGCGCAGGGCGTTGCCGAGGGGGTGGTGATGGGGGCCGTCCACGGCCGTGGCACCGGACGGGGGTCGGACAGGGGCCGGAGAGATGGTTGCTGCGCTCATGCCTCCATGGTGGAACTTCGGGGGCCCGTCCGGCATCGGTCTCCGGGTCCAATCCCGGAGCCGTTCGGGTAGCCCTCCCGGTGGACCCCCACCCCTACGCCGGGTGGGCCGTGTCCCCTAGGGGACGGAAAACCATTGGCCCGGAACAGGCCACCCGGCCTAGAATCTCCGCTCTTGCCCGCCTCCGCACGGAGTGCCGCCGCCCGGCCGGAAACCGGACGGCACGCGTTGTAGCCAGGTATCCCACGTATCGCACGTATCAGGCCCACCGGAGGCACTGCCTTGTCCACGCCCGCCCACGAACCGCTCGACGGCCCACTCGCCCGGGAGCGCACCCACCTCGCGTCGTCCCGGTCCGCCCTGCGCGCCATGCGCGAGGACGTCGAGGCGCTGGACATCAGCGACGTCACCGCGAACTGGGTCAACGCCGAGGTGCTCGCCCGCCAGATCGACGAGCGCATCAAGGCGCTGGCCGACCTCAGCGACACCCCCCTCTTCTTCGGGCGGCTCGACTACCTGCACGCGCCGGGCGCGCAGCAGGCCGAGGGAGCCGAGGGCGAGCAGTTCTACATCGGGCGGCGGCATGTGCACGACGCCGGCGGCGACCCGATGGTCATCGACTGGCGCGCCCCGGTCTCGCAGCCGTTCTACCGCGCGTCCAAGAAGGACCCGATGGACGTCGCGCTGCGCCGCCGCTTCGGCTACACCGGCGGCGACCTGACCGCGTACGAGGACGAGCACCTGTCCGACCCGGCTGATTCATCGGGGCCCGCCGCCACCAGCAAGCTGCTCCAGCAGGAGATCGAGCGGCCGCGCGTCGGCCCGATGCGGGACATCGTGGCGACCATCCAGCCGGAGCAGGACGAGATCGTCCGCAGCGGACTGGGCGGGACCGTCTGTGTGCAGGGAGGGCCGGGCACCGGGAAGACGGCCGTCGGCCTGCACCGCGTCGCCTACCTGCTGTACGCCCACCGGGAGCGGCTCGCCCGCACCGGCACGCTCGTCATCGGCCCGAACAGGTCCTTCCTCCACTACATCGAGCAAGTCCTCCCGGCACTCGGCGAGCTGACCGTGCAGCAGGCGACCGTGGACGACCTGGTCGCGCATGTGGAGGTGCGGGGCACGGACGACGCGGCCGCCGCGGTCGTCAAGGGAGACGCCCGGATGGCCGAGGTGCTGCGGCGGGCCCTCTACTCCCATGTGACCATGCCGACCGAGCCGGCCGTCGTCGTGCGCGGTTCGCGGCGCTGGCGGGTTCCGGCGTACGAACTGGAGGAACTGGTCCGCGAGTTGCTGGACCGGGACATCCGCTACGGGGCCGCCCGCGAGGCCCTGCCGCAGCGGATCGCGCACGCGGTGCTGGTCCAGATGGAGCGGGCCGGGGAGGCGCCGGACGACCGGGTGCAGGACGCGGTCGCCCGCAACAGCGCGGTGAAGGCGGCCGTGAAGGTGAGCTGGCCGGCCGTGGACCCGGCGAAACTCGTCCTGCGTCTGCTGACGGACGCCGAGTTCCTCGCCGAGCACGCCGAGGGGATCCTGGACGAGGACGAGCAGAAGACGATCCTGTGGACCAGGCCGGTGCGCAGCGTGAAGGCGGCGAAGTGGTCGCCGGCGGACGCGGTGCTGATCGACGAGGCGAGCGACCTGACCCGGCGCACGCACTCGCTCGGCCATGTGGTCCTGGACGAGGCGCAGGACCTCTCCCCCATGCAGTACCGGGCCGTCGGCCGCCGCTGCACCACCGGCAGCGCGACCGTCCTCGGCGACCTGGCGCAGGGCACGACCCCCTGGGCGACCAGGAGTTGGGACGAGGCGCTCGCCCACCTCGGCAAGAGCGAAGGACACATCGAGGAGCTGACGGCCGGCTTCCGCGTCCCCACGGACGTCATCACGTACGCCTCCCGTCTTCTCCCCCACATCGCGCCCGGCCTCACCCCGGTCGCCTCGGTCCGTGAGAACCCCGGCTTCTTCGAGGTCCGTACGGTCACGGAGACGGCCGAAGCGGTCGCCGCCTGCGAGGAGTTGCTCCGCAACGAGGGCTCGACCGGCCTGATCGCGGCCGACGCCCGTGTCCCCGCGCTCGCCGAGGCCCTGACGGCGGCCGGGATCGCCTACCTGGCCCCGGGCGAGGAGACCACCCGCGAGACCCGTCTGACCCTGGTACCGGCCTCCCTCGCCAAGGGCCTGGAGTACGACTACGTGGTCCTGGACGAGCCTCGGGCGGTGGTGGACGGCGAACCCGACGAACGCACTGGCCTGCGGCGCCTGTACGTGGCCCTGACCCGCGCGGTGTCGGGCCTGATCGTGACCCATTCGGCACCGCTGCCCACGCAACTCACCGAGTAGGGCACTGGGCGTCGACCGGCCCGATGAGGATCTCGAGCCCGCGGACTGCGGCTCCGCCGAGGCACAGTTCCGCGTCACCGGCCCGCCGGGCGATGAGCGTGCCTCCGGCGATCGCACGGCCCACCCCGAGTACGGCAAGAGCGGCGGCCTCTCGCTCTGTCTGCACTCTCTCGGGTGAGGAACTCCTAGTCGGCCTCGCCGTCCAGCACCGCGCGCCACTGGGCGACCGCTTCCGCCGAGACCGGCCCCTCCCAGCCCGCCGGCCGGGCCGCGCCCCCGATGTGGAAGGCGTCGATGCCGGCGTGGCGGAGAGCTGCGACATGGTCCAGCCGGAGGCCGCCGCCGACGAGGATCGTCTGGTCGTAGCCGGGCTCGCCCCGTCGGGCCACCTCGGCCACCAGGGTCGGCAGGCCCTCGTCGACGCCGGCGGCGGAGCCTGCGGTGAGGTAGGTGTCCAGGCCGGGCAGGTCGGCGAGCTGCTTGCGCAGGGAGTCGCGGTCGGCGGCCCGGTCGATCGCCCGGTGGAAGGTCCAGCTGCAGCCGTCGAGCGCGGCCACGACCCGCTCCACCGCGGCCAGATCGACGCCTCCGCCGGCATCGAGGAACCCGAGCACGAACTGGTCGGCACCGGCCTTGCGCAGCTCACCGGCCACGCCGACCAGGCGGTCCAGGTCCTCGGGGTCTCCCGCGGCGAACCCGTCCGCCGGTCGCAGCATCACGCGCAGGTCGATGTCGACGGCGGCCCGGATCGCGGCGACGGTGGCGGCCGACGGGGTGAGCCCGTCGGCGGCCATCTCGGTGACCAGCTCCAGACGGTCCGCGCCTCCGGCCTGGGCGGCGACCGCGTCCTCGACGCCGAGGGCGATCACCTCCAGGACTGCACGCTTGCTCATGGCACCCCATTCATCGGCCGACTACAGGTCTAGTCCAATTCAAGACTACGCCTGCCCCGCGACGACCCCGTCCACCCCTCCTCACCCGAAGATGTTCATTTCCCCTCCGCCGCGCCCGCCTGCGGCCCCGTCCGGCGGCCGCCCCGACTGCAGCCGTCCGGGGAATCGGGGGTCACGTCCTTCCCCTGCGTGAACCATGGGGCCACGCGAGAGGCCCGGGCCGGCACCCGTCGGAAAGGAATTCGCCGCCGGTCGCACAAGAACGGAAGAATGAGGCCATGGCCGACCTCGACGCCCTGCGCCTCCGCTTCGCCCGCGCCCTGGAGGGAGCCCGCGCCCCCGGCACCGGACCCGATCCCGCTCCCTACGCCGACGCCCTGCTCACCCGCTGGCAGGAACCGCAGCGCCGCTATCACACCCTGACCCACCTCACCGCGGTCCTCGACCACGTCGACGAGCTGGAGAAGTACGCGGCCGACCCGGACGTCGTACGCCTGGCCGCCTGGTTCCACGACGCGGTCTATCTGCCGGACCGCTCCGAGAACGAGGAGCGCTCCGCGCACCTCGCCGAACGGGCCCTGCCGGAGGCCGGCGTGCCGGCGGAGAGGACGGCCGAGGTCGCCCGCCTGGTCCGCCTCACCGTCACCCACGACCCCGCCGCCGACGACCGCGACGGCCAGGTCCTGTGCGACGCCGACCTGGCGATCCTGGCCGCGCCCCCGTCGGCGTACGCCGTCTACACGGCCGAGGTCCGCGAGGAGTACCACTTCGTACCCTCCGACGCCTTCCGCGAGGGCCGCGCATCGATCCTGCGCCAACTCCTCGGCCTGGACCGTCTGTTCCGCACGCCGTACGGGCAGGAGCACTGGGAGCCCACCGCCCGCTACAACCTCGCGGCGGAGCTGGACATGCTGTCGGCCTGACGCGCCCCCGAGCGCTCCACAACTCCCTGCGCCGGCGGAGCAGTCGATGCCCTCGCCACCGAGCCGGAAATGCTGTCGCCCCGAAGGGACCCGCGCCCTAGGGTTCGCCCATGCGACCGATAAGCGGGGACGATGTGATCGCGGCCGTCGAAGGCTGCGTGACCGCACTGGGCACTGCGGTGGACCGGGACTGGAAGGGCGTCAGGGCCGGTGGGCTGGAGTGGAGTTGCCGCAGGACGGCCGAGCACATCGCCGACGACATGATCGGCTACGCCGGCCGGCTGGCCATCGGCGCCCAGGGCCGCCTCCCCTACGGCGTCACGGTCACGGAGGACGCGGGCAACGCCGGCGTGCTGGACGTGATCCGGTCGACCGCCGCCCTGCTCGCCACCACGGTCCGCGCCGCCCCGCGCGGGCTGCGCGCCTTCCACCCGTACCCCTTCGGCAGCGCCGACCGCGAGGGCTTCGCCGCCATGGGCGTCGCCGAGGTACTGCTGCACACCCATGACATCGCCCGGGGCCTCGGCATCGCCTACGAGCCGTCCGAGAACCTCGCCGAATCCGTCCTGACCTGGCTCTTCCCGCACGTACAGCCCGGCCCCGCGCCCTGGCCCACCCTGCTGTGGGCGACCGGCCGCGGCGAGCTGCCCGGCCGCGCGCCGGTCACCGAATGGCGCTGGCGGAACAACCTCGTCATCCCCGCCGAACGCCTCACCCTGGTCGGGGTCCGCCCGGCCGCCGCCCGCGATCTCCGCCTCGGCGGTGACGGCGGCTTCGAGTGGATCGACGGCGGTCCGTACGAGGGCACCCGGGAGGCCTCCGGCTTCCTGGTGAAGGCGTACGAAGCGGGCGTGCACCGGGCCGAGTTCGGTGTCTTCGTCCTCGTACGCCACGAGGACGGCCGCGCCATCGGCGGCATCGGCTTCCACGGTGTCCCGGACGAGGAGGGCCGCGTGGAGATCGGTTACGACCTCGTCGAGGGTGCCCGCGGCCAGGGCTACGCGACCGAGGCCCTGCGCACGCTGACGGAGTGGGCCCGGGCCCGGGACGACGTCGACACGGTCTTCGCGACCATCGAGGGCGACAACCTCCCCTCGCAGCGCGTGGTGTCCCGGGCGGGATTCACCCGGGCGACCGTGGAGGAGGAGCGGACCGCGCACGAGGAGCACGGCATGGACAGCGAGCTGCAGCTCCACATCCGCCGGAGCTGAGCCCGTTCCGGCCGAGGAGAGGCCCGACGTCCCTCACGGTCCCGCCCGGCCGAGCCGCGGAGCCGCTCGCCTCCCTCAGTCGCGCCCCGACGGAGCCGGCCGCCCCTTGGGGCGCCGCAACCCCGCTCGGGTGAGTCTGCGGACCAGTTCCTTGGAGCCGATCTCCACCGCCCCGGCGGCCACGGCGTCCGCGTACCGGTGCGACGGGAGGTCGTAGTGGTCGCGCTCGAAGGCCCGGAACGGTACGCCCAACTCCGCGGCGAACAGATGCAGTTCGTCGTACGAGACATCGCTGACCAGGTGCGACCACATCCGTCCGTGGCCGGGCCAGGCCGGCGGGTCGATGTACACCGTCACGGGCGCCTCACGAGGACTTCGTCCCGCCCGTCGCCCGCCCCAGCGAACCCACCGAGGCCACCTTCACGCCCGCCTTGTGGCACACCCAGTGCGGGTCGGGTCCCAGTTCCGGCTCCACGTCCAGCGCGTGCGGGTCGCCCGAGCCGCACACCGGGCACAGTGGCCAGCGGCCGTACCGCTCCAGCAGCGCGTCCTGTACGTCCTGCGCGATCAGCCCGGCCACGAACTCGACGCCGTCCGGCCACTGCTCGACCCACCAGCGCCGCTGCGCCACGGAGTCCTCGACCAGGGAGACCACATCGGCCTCGGCGACATCGCCCGCGACCAGGTCGGCGAGCACCAGCGCACGCGCGGCGTGCAGCGCCTGCTCAAGCGGGGTTGGGGACTCCATGGTCCCATTGTGCGCACTCTTGACCGCGAGACCGAACCGAAAATATCTTTCAGTGGTGACCCAGAATGTGAAGGAAATTTTCGGCGGCCCCGGCGGCTCGCTCGCCGCCAAGGTGCGCACCCTCGCCCCTTCCATGACGCGGTCCATGCAGCGCGTCGCCGAGGCGGTCGCGAACGACCCGGCCGGCTGCGCCGCTCTCACGGTCACCGGCCTCGCCGAACTGACCGGTACGAGCGAGGCGACGGTGGTACGCACCGCCCGCCTGCTCGGCTACCCCGGCTACCGCGACCTGCGCCTCGCCCTCGCCGGGCTGGCCGCGCAGCAGCAGTCCGGCCGCGCGCCGGCCATCACGACGGACATCGCGGTGGACGACCCCATCGCCGACGTCGTGGCCAAGCTCGCCTTCGAGGAGCAGCAGACCCTCGCCGACACGGCCGCCGGACTCGACACCGCCCAGCTGGGCGCGGCCGTCGTCGCGCTCGCCGGCGCCCGCCGCACCGACGTGTACGGCATAGGTGCGTCCGGTCTGGTCGCCCAGGACCTCACGCAGAAGCTGCTGCGGATCGGGCTCATAGCCCACGCGCACAGCGATCCGCATCTCGCGGTGACCAACGCGGTGCAGCTGCGGCCGGGCGATGTGGCGATCGCGATCACGCACTCCGGTTCGACGGGCGACGTCATAGAGCCGCTGCGGGTCGCCTTCGAGCACGGAGCGACCACCGTCGCCATCACCGGGCGGCCCGACTCGCCGGTGACGCAGTACGCCGACCATGTGCTGACCACGTCGACCTCCCGCGAGACGGAGCTGCGGCCCGCGGCGATGTCCTCCCGGACGAGTCAGCTGCTGGTGGTGGACTGTCTGTTCGTCGGGGTCGCCCAGCGGACCTACGAGAGTGCGGCTCCGGCTCTGGCGGCGTCGTACGAAGCGTTGGCCCATCGGCACCGGAGCGCTCCGCGATAGACCGTAGGACTGACTTGTTGTGGGGATCTGCGCGCCCGTCGTGGCCGGACGCGCCCCGCGGCGAAGCCGCACATGGAGCAGAGCCCCGCGCCCCTTCAGGGAACTGCATCACCCCCCACTGGAAAGAGCCGTTCTTCATGACTTCCACGCCTCGTCGTCTTCAAAGTGAACTCGCCTCGCTGACCACCGAAGCCTTCCGGCCGGAACTCTCCGAGATCGACCGCCTTCCCACCCTCGACATCGCCCGCCTCATGAACGGCGAGGACGCGGGGGTGGCCGCCGCCGTCGCCGCGCGGCTGCCGCAGATCGCCGCCGCCGTCGACGCCGTGGCCGACCGCATGGCCCGCGGCGGACGTCTGATCTACGCCGGTGCCGGCACCGCGGGCCGGCTCGGCGTCCTCGACGCCTCCGAGTGCCCGCCCACCTTCAACACCGACCCGGCCCAGGTCGTCGGCCTGATCGCGGGCGGCCCCGAGGCCATGGTCACCTCCGTCGAGGGAGCGGAGGACTCCGAGGAGCTGGCCCGAGCGGACCTGGACGCGCTGAAGCTCGGCCCTGACGACACCGTCGTGGGCATCTCGGCGTCCGGCCGCACCCCGTACGCCATCGGCGCGGTCCAGCACGCCCGCGCGCTCGGCGCCCTGACCATCGGCCTGGCCTGCAACGAGCACAGCACGCTCGCGGCCGCCGCCGAGCACGGCATCGAGGTCGTCGTCGGCCCCGAGCTGATCACCGGCTCGACACGGCTGAAGGCGGGCACGGCCCAGAAGCTGGTGCTCAACATGCTGTCGACGATCACGATGATCCGCCTGGGCAAGACCTACGGAAACCTGATGGTCGACGTCCGCGCCTCCAACGACAAGCTCCGGGCCCGCTCGCGGCGTATCGTCGCGCTGGCCACGGGAGCCTCCGAGGAGGAGATCGAGCGGGCGCTCACCGAGTCGGGCGGCGAGGTGAAGAACGCCATCCTGGCCATCCTGGCCGGCGTCGACGGCCCGACGGCCGCCCGCCTTCTGGAGGAGTCCGGCGGCCGTCTGCGTGCCGCGCTGGCGATCGCGGGCCCCTGACCCGCACGCTCGGGGCGTGCGCAATGACCCCGCCTCCACCGCAGCCGCCGTCCTCTCCCGGGTCGGCGGCCCCGCGAACGTCATGTCCGTCGCCCACTGCATGACCCGGCTCCGGCTGGGCGTCGCGGATCCCGCGGCGGTGGACGAGGAGGGACTGCGGGGGCTGCCCGGGGTGCTCGGGGTGGTGGTGGACGGGGAGTCGTCCCTGCAGGTCGTGCTGGGACCGGGGGTGGTCGTCGCGGTCACGGCCGCGGTGCAGGCCCGGCTCGCGGAGGGCACGCCCGCTGTACGAGCCCAGGCGGCCGAGGACACGGCCGCGCTGGGGGCCGCCCCCTCCGGGCGACCCGGCGACGCGGGCGGGCACCCCGGCGACGCGGCCGACCAGCCCGGCGAGCCGGGCAACAGGTTCAAGGAGCGGCTCCGGCAGCGCAACGCCACCCCCTTCAAGAGCGCCCTGCGCCGCATCGCCGCCGTCTTCGTGCCGCTCATCCCCGCGCTGATCGGCTGCGGCATCCTCGCCGGGCTGGGCGGGCTGCTGGCGAACGCCGGCCTGCTGCCCGGCCTGACCCCGGCCCTGGCCGCCGTCGCCTCCGCCTTCATGGCGCTGATCGCGGTGTTCGTCGGACACAACACGGCGAAGGAGTTCGGCGGCACGCCCGTGCTGGGCGGTGCGGTGGCGGCCGTGGTCGTCTACCCGGGCGTGGCCAAGGTGACGGTGTTCGGGACGCAGCTGACCCCCGGCCAGGGCGGGGTGCTCGGCGCGCTCGCGGCGGCCCTGCTGGCGGTGCGGGTGGAGAAGTGGTGCCGGGGCCGGGTGCCCGGAGCGCTGGACGTCCTGCTCACCCCGACCGTCACCGTCCTCGTCTCCGGCCTGGTCACGCTGTACGGGCTGATGTACGCGGCCGGCGTGGTCGCCACGGCGATCGGGACGGCGGCGAACTGGCTGCTGGCCACGACCGGAGCCGCGGCCGGACTGGTCCTCGGCGGCCTGTTCCTCCCCCTCGTCATGCTGGGCCTGCACCAGGCCCTGATCCCCATCCACACCACCCTCATCGAACAGCAGGGCTACACGGTCCTGCTCCCGCTGCTGGCCATGGCGGGCGCGGGCCAGGTGGGCGCGGCGCTGGCGGTGTACGTCCGCCTGCGCCACGACACCTCGCTGCGGACGACGATCAGGTCCGCGCTCCCGGCGGGGCTGCTGGGCGTGGGCGAGCCGCTGATCTACGGGGTGTCCCTGCCGCTGGGCCGGCCCTTCGTGACGGCGTGCGCGGGCGGGGCGGCCGGCGGGGCCTTCGTCGGATTCTTCGCGATGCTCGGGGACAAGGTCGGGGCGACGGCCATCGGCCCCTCGGGCTGGGCCCTGTTCCCCCTGCTGGCGGGGAACAGGGGCCCGGGGATGGCCGCGGCCGTCTACGGCGGCGGCCTGCTCACCGGATACGCGGTGGGGTTCGCGGCCACCTACCTCTTCGGCTTCACCCGCCGCTCCCGCACGGCCGCCTCGATGTGACATACCGTCAGATCTGGTGCCGCCGGCTCAGGGATCCCGGGTCCGGGCGGTCATGGAGACGGGCCGGGCTGCGGCCCGTCCCCGGTTCTTCGCCCACCTCATGGCCGCGTTGAGCGGTACGGCGACCGAGCCACGGGGCGCGGGTGGCAAGCTGGAAGGCATGAACCACGCCCAGCTCACCGCTCTCGGCCGTGCGCTTCGGCTCCTCGGGGAGCAGGGGGAAGCGCTCACCGCCGACACTCCGGACGCCCGTCTGCACGAGGTCAAGGCCGATCTGCGGCGGGCCCTCGACCTGCTGGAGGAGACCGTCGGCGCGGGCGCGCCCACCACCCGCTGCCCGGAGCATCCGCACGGGCCCGTCGACGAGGGCGCGCCCGATCTGTGTCTGCTCTGCGAGACCCGGCGCCGGGCGGCGCGGCGGTCGGAGTTCCAGAGCGGCAGGCCGCAGCCGGCCGAGCCCGCCGCCAAGGCTCCCTCCCGGTACGGCGTCCGTGCCGACCGGCCCCAGCCCCAGCAGCGGTGGCTGCCGGAGGCGTGGAACGGGCGCGAGTGGCAGTTGTGCGGGACGCCACGGCGGGACCGGAGGGAGGCCGAGGCGTATCTGGCCGCCCAGCGGCACGGATCCCGGCCCGCCATGGCGTACCGGCTCGTGCACGAGTTCACCGACTACGAGGTGCTGCGGATCTGGGGGACACCGGTGCAGGTGGACATCGAGCCCATGGGCAACCTCTAGCCGAGGAGCGGCAGAGGGAGGAAGTCGTAGCCCTCCCACAGGCGCCTGCTGCGCTCCTCCGGGTAGGCCGTGACCTGCGGCTCCGTGTCCAGGATCTGCACCAGACGGTCCTCGGTGCCGTAGGCCGGCCAGCCCGGGTCTCCCGTGCGCGCGAACGACGTCCACGCGCGGCGGAAGCGGGACGACAGCTCCTCCGCCTCGGCCGGTGTGTCCGTCCCGGCGAACAGCAGTCTTCCCAGGTCGGCGTCGAAGCCGCCGAAGAGCAGGGTGACGTCCAGGGTGTGGCAGGCGCCCAGCACGCCGCCGCTGCCGGGCGCCGGCCAGGTCAGTTCGTAGACGTGGGCCCGGCCGCCGCCGGCCAGCTGGGCCTGGGCGAGGTGCACGGTCGGCATCGCGAACAGCCAGTCCGTCTGGACCCGTTCGTACAGCTCGGACGGGGAGGCGTCCGGGAAGGCCGTGCGATAGGCCCGCTCGCCCGCCGCGCCGCCCGGGGCCAGCAGGCGCAGGGCCGCCGTCACCTGCTCGTCCGTGATCTTGCCCAGCATGCCGCCCATGGCAAGGAAGAGACGGAACTCGTCGCGGTTGTGGCCGACCAGGAGGTCCACTTCCCTGGCCGCTCCCGCCGCCAGGGCCCGCCAGGGGGTGGTGGGCAGTACGTCGCCGTCGACGACCGGGGCGAAGGGTGTGACGGTCGGTGCCGCCTGGCCCCATCGGTCCCTGTACTGGAGCATCTTGGCGCTCAACGACTGCCCGGCGTCCGTCAGTCGACGCGGGTCGACGGCGGCCAGATCCGCCGCGGTGGGTCGTCGGCCCGCCTCGGCCGCCAGGGCCGCCGCCATGTCACGGGCCAGCTCGTCGGAGAAGAACGTGCCCGGCACGCTCTGTGCCACCGCGCGGCGGAAGAGGCCGCGCGTCCTCGGCATCGCCAGCAGCGAGGCCACCGAGCCCGCTCCGGCCGACTCCCCGAAGACGGTGACCTGGTCGGGGTCGCCGCCGAACGCCGTGATGTTCGCCCGCACCCACTCCAGGGCCGCCACCTGGTCCAGCAGGCCACGGTTGGCCGGCGCGCCGTCCAGACGGGCGAAACCCTCTATACCCATCCGGTAGTTGAAGGTGACCACGAGGACGTCGCCGTCCCGGGCGATGCGCCGCGCGTCGTAGGCCGGCTGGCCGGCGTGGCCGAGTTTGTACGCGCCGCCGTAGATCCACACCATGACCGGGCGGCCGGCGGAGGGGTCGGCCTCGGGCGTCCACACGTTCACGGTCAGCCAGTCGTCACCCGTGGGGCCGCTCACCTCACCCGCACGGCCCTGGACGCCGATGTCCTGCGGGGGCGGCGGCCCGAAGGCGTACGCCTCCCGGGTGCCGTCCCAGGGCCGGGCCGGGCGCGGGGCCTGGAACCGGGCCTCGCCGACCGGTGGTTCGGCGAAGGGGATCCCGCGGAAGACCGCCAGACCGTCCTCGTGGCGGCCGCGCACCGCGCCGGAGGCGGTGCGCACCACGGGTGGGGCGGTCCCCGTCCCCCGGGCCCGCGACTCGCTCGTCGTCATGCTCGCTCCTCACTGGTCATCAGGGGAACGGACGGGAACGATCACGAGTGCCCGGCGGCCGGGAAAAGGGACCGGCTCAGCTGAGGGTCTTCAGCGCGGCCGCGTCGTACGGCTTCAGCTCGTCGAAGCGGTCGCCGAGCACCTTCGCCGCCCACTCCGGGTCCTGGAGCAGCGCGCGGCCTACGGCGACCATGTCGAACTCCTCGGCCTCCAGCCGGTCCAGCAGGTTGTCGATGCCCTTGACCGGGGAGCCCTCGCCCTGGAAGGCGCCGATGAAGTCTCCGTCGAGGCCGACCGAGCCGACGCTGATGACCGGCTTTCCGGTGAACTTCTTCGTCCAGCCCGCGAGGTTCAGGTCGGAGCCCTCGAACTCGGGCAGCCAGTAGCGGCGGGTGGAGGCGTGGAAGGCGTCGACGCCGGCGGCGGCCAGCGGGGCGAGGATCGCCTCCAGCTCCTCGGGGGTCTCGGCGAGCCGGGCACTGTAGTCCTGCTGCTTCCACTGCGAGTAGCGGAAGAGGACCGGGAAGTCGGGGGACACGCGCTCGCGGACCGCCGCGACGATCTCCGCCGAGAACTTGGTGCGGGCCACCGGGTCGCCGCCGTACACGTCCGCGCGGCGGTTGGTGCCCGCCCACAGGAACTGGTCGAGCAGGTAGCCGTGGGCGCCGTGCAGCTCGACACCGTCGAAGCCGATGCGCTCGGCGTCGGCCGCGGCCTGGGCGAACGCCTCGATGACGTCGTCCAGGTCCTGCTGGGTCATGGCCTTGCCGGTGGGCTCGGCGCCCTCGGTGACCACGCCGGACGGGCCGACCGCGGGAGCGTCCGCGAACGGCGGCTCGCCCTGCTTGCGGACCATGCCTATGTGCCACAGCTGGGGCACGATCGTGCCGCCCGCCTCGTGCACCGCCGCGGCGACCTTCGCCCAGCCCGCCAGCTGCTCCTCGCCGTGGAACCGGGGCACACGGTCGCTCTGCCCGGCCGAGTCGTGCCCGACGTACGTCCCCTCGGTGACGATGAGACCGACACCGGCGGCGGCGCGGCGCGCGTAGTACGACAGCACGTCCTCGCCCGGGACGCCGCCCGGGGAGAACATCCGGGTCATCGGCGCCATCGCGATCCGGTTGGGCACGGTGAGCCCGTTGATGGAGATCGGACGGGAGAGGATCTGGGCCGCGCGGGAGGCGGGGGGCGTCGTGACGGTCACGTGGGGGCTCCTGGTGGGTGACTCGGTTGACCGGCTGGTATGTGCACGCGCATTGTTGCACCTCCTCAAGCAACGACCCACCCCCTCTCCTCATTCCGACCGGGGACGCACCGTCCAGTGATCCCGGACACACCCGGGACATCAGGGCAGCTCGGCCGTTGGGCGCGAGCAGGCGTCCCGGTTCAGGCGCCGCCCCCTTCCCGCAACACCTCGTCCGGCGCCACCTCCACCTCCCCCAGCCCGTCCGGCGGGCAGTCCCATTCCCGCCCACCGCCGATGGGCCGTAGCTGCACATAACCCCCTACGCGCGCCATGACCTCACCGATACGCCCGGTCCGCACGTCCACCGCGTACGTCCCGATCTCCCCGTTCACACGCCCCCGCCCGACCGCCGCAGCGCCGCCGCCAGCCGCGAGGCCACGCCCAGGTTGCAGCGGCCCAGATCGACCAGGGCGTACGGGTGGCCGTGGGCGCCGGTCACCGGGTCGATCCGCAGCGAGGGCAGGACGATCCCTACGTCATGCAGGGCCGCACGCAGCCGCTCGACGGCCTCCTCCGCGGACCGGGCGGGCCGCTCGTCCGCCGCCGATTCCTTCGTCTCCATTGCGCCAGTCCCTTCACGGTGGGTGTTCGCGTTCGCTACACAGCGTGGGCATCGGCGCCCTAACCTGGCTAGTCACGGCGTCCCAACAACCCCTGCTGTCAGATCGGGAGTTGCCATGGCAGGACCTAAGGACCTCGACCCGTCGTCATCGCCCAGGGCCCTGCTGGGTGCGGAGCTGCGACACGCACGCGAGAAGGCCGGGATGAGCCAGGAGGAGCTGGGCCATCGGTTGTTCGTGAGCGGGTCGTTCATCGGGCAGCTGGAGGCGGGGACGCGGCGGATGCAGATGGAGTACGCGCGGACACTGGACGAAGTCCTGGGGACGGAGGACTTCTTCGCGCGGAACTGCAAGGCGGTAGCCAGGTCGAAGTATCCGGACCACTTCGCGGAGGCGGCGGAGGCTGAGGCAGTCGCATCGGCCATCAAGGAGTACGCCCCCTTGCTGATTCCGGGATTGCTTCAGACGCGCGAATACGCACGGGCCGTCTTCCGCGCGTATCGGCCAACGGCAACCGAGGACGTCATCGACGAGCTGTTGGGGGCCCGGCTGGAGCGAGCCCGCATCCTCGACGATCCAACAAAGCCCCTGTTGTGGGCAGTGCTTGACGAGGCCGTCGTGCGTCGCGCGACAGGTGGGACGGCAGTTATGGCGGAGGCCCTGCGGCATGTGACGACGCTGGTCCGGCAACACCGGATCATCGTGCAGGTGCTGCCCTTCAGCGCGGGGGCGCACGCGGCCATGACGGGCGCCCTGACGCTCATGGCCTTCGACGGCGCCCCACCACTCGCCTTCATCGAAGGCCCGAGCATGGGGCGGCTTGAGGACGACCCGCCCACCGTCGCGCGCCACGAACTGACCTACGATTTACTCCGGGCCAGCGCCCTCTCACCTCGGGAATCCCTGGCCCTGATCGAGTCAGCGGCAGAGGATTACGCCCATGAAGATCAGCTCTGAGCACGTCCTGGACACAACCACCTGGCGCAAGTCCAGCTACAGCGGCGGCGAAGGAGGAAACTGCCTCGAAGTAGCCGACGGCCACTCCACCCTCGTCCCTGTCCGCGACTCCAAGGCCCCTCACGGCCCGAAGCTCGTGTTCCGGCCGGACGCCTGGTCGGCCTTCATCGAAAACCTCAGACGCCTCGGCGCTTGAGCCTCGGGCGTCGAGCCCCGAGACCTGTTTTCAAGGAATGGGTGGAGGGCCTCAACCCACCCTCCCACCCGGCGAGTTGACGTGACGCATTCGGTTTGCCACGCACAGTTACGATCGCCTAGCGTGCCCGCATAACGAACAGCCCCCACCAGGCGCTACCAACACCTGCGGGGGCTTGACCAACGAGATCGAAAGCAGTCGATCCCATGGCTGATGCCAAGCTTGGTGCTGCCCCCCTGCCCGCGCACGCGACCCCGCACCCGATGGCCAATCCGGGTTACGGCAAGCGCTCCGCGCCTGACCAACCCGCGACAACAGCACCGTCGTTGTCTACAGCGAGCCCAAAGACGGCATCGTCTCTCACTCCTGGGGTTCCCCTGTGGAGGTCCCCGACCCCGTCGGCCTCACCCTCGACACTTCGGAGCTCAAGGAGTACGCCGACTGAACACGCCCGAGGGCGGCACCCCCAGCCAGAAGCTGGAAGCACCGCCCTCGGTCCGTAGGACAGGCGATCAACCGTCAGGTCGATCAGAAGTCCATGTCACCGCCCGGCATGCCGCCCGGAGCGGCCGCGGCGGCCTTCTCCGGCTTGTCGGCGATGACGGCCTCGGTGGTGAGGAACAGCGCGGCGATGGAGGCGGCGTTCTGCAGGGCAGAGCGGGTCACCTTCGCCGGGTCGATGATGCCCTCGGCGATCATGTCGACGTACTCGCCGGTGGCGGCGTTCAGACCGTGACCGACGGCCAGGTTGCGCACCTTCTCCACGACGACGCCGCCCTCGAGACCACCGTTGACGGCGATCTGCTTCAGCGGGGCCTCCAGCGCGAGCTTCACGGCGTTGGCGCCGGTCGCCTCGTCACCCTGCAGGTCCAGCTTCTCGAAGACCGAGGAAGCCTGCAGCAGAGCCACGCCACCACCGGCGACGATGCCCTCCTCGACGGCGGCCTTCGCGTTGCGGACGGCGTCCTCGATGCGGTGCTTGCGCTCCTTGAGCTCCACCTCGGTGGCGGCACCGGCCTTGATGACCGCGACACCGCCGGCGAGCTTCGCCAGGCGCTCCTGCAGCTTCTCGCGGTCGTAGTCCGAGTCGCTGTTCTCGATCTCGGCGCGGATCTGGTTGACCCGGCCGCCCACCTGCTCCGAGGAGCCGGCACCGTCGACGATGGTGGTCTCGTCCTTGGTGATGACGACCTTGCGGGCGCGGCCCAGGAGGTCCAGGGTCGCGTTCTCCAGCTTGAGGCCGACCTCCTCGGAGATGACCTCGCCGCCCGTGAGGATGGCGATGTCGCCGAGCATGGCCTTGCGGCGGTCGCCGAAGCCCGGGGCCTTGACGGCGACGGACTTGAAGGTGCCGCGGATCTTGTTGACGACCAGGGTCGACAGGGCCTCGCCCTCGACGTCCTCGGCGATGATCAGCAGCGGCTTGCCCGACTGCATGACCTTCTCCAGGAGCGGGAGCAGGTCCTTGACGGAGCCGATCTTGGAGTTGGCGATGAGGATGTACGGGTCCTCGAGCGACGCCTCCATGCGCTCCATGTCGGTCGCGAAGTAGGCGGAGATGTAGCCCTTGTCGAAGCGCATGCCCTCGGTGAGCTCGAGCTCCAGACCGAAGGTGTTGCTCTCCTCGACGGTGATGACGCCTTCCTTGCCGACCTTGTCCATGGCCTCGGCGATCAGCTCGCCGATCTGGGTGTCGGCGGCGGAGATGGAGGCCGTGGAAGCGATCTGCTCCTTGGTCTCGACGTCCTTGGCCTGCTCCAGCAGGGCGGCGGAGACGGCCTCGACGGCCTTCTCGATACCGCGCTTCAGAGCCATCGGGTTGGCACCCGCGGCGACGTTGCGCAGACCCTCCTTGACCAGGGCCTGGGCGAGCACGGTCGCGGTGGTCGTACCGTCACCGGCGACGTCGTCCGTCTTCTTGGCGACTTCCTTGACCAGCTCGGCGCCGATCTTCTCGTACGGGTCCTCGAGCTCGATCTCCTTGGCGATGGAGACACCGTCGTTGGTGATCGTGGGGGCGCCCCACTTCTTCTCGAGGACGACGTTGCGGCCCTTGGGGCCGAGCGTCACCTTCACGGCGTCCGCGAGCTGGTTCATGCCGCGCTCGAGGCCGCGCCGCGCCTCCTCGTCGAACGCGATGATCTTGGCCATGTGAAGTGGTCCCTCCAGGACTGGGGGTGATTCCTTCGGACCGCGCCCGCGCCCGCGACGGACGGCTCGCCGACCTGTGGTTCCTTGCCCCACCTGGCCTGCGGGCCTCACCGACCCGGTCCTTCTTTGTCACTCTCACCTTCAGAGTGCTAACGCCAATGATTAGCACTCGCCCCGTCCGAGTGCAAGAAGCACCCGCGAAGCGGACCCCTTGAGGGGTGGCGGTCGGGCGACGGGCGGGCGCAAGCGCCTCGGGAGGATCCGCAGGTGGGCGGCGCTCCCCGTACCGGGGCAGACCGAAGGGCCCGTACCCCGGGAGGCACGGGCCCTTCGAAGATGAACAGAAGAACGTCGCTGTCAGTCGACGCGTGCGTCAGCTGGTCGCCAGTCGGACCATGTCCGCCTGCGGACCCTTCTGGCCCTGCGAGATCTCGAAATCGACCCGCTGCCCCTCTTCCAGGGTGCGGTAACCGTCCATCTGGATCGCGCTGTAGTGGACGAAAACATCCGCACCACCGTCGACCGCGATGAAGCCGTACCCCTTCTCCGCGTTGAACCACTTGACGGTGCCCTGAGCCATGCCTAACTCCCCTATTACTGGCCCTTGCACAGATCCACACTTCGCGGACCCGGGTCAGACCTCACCCCCCATTGGTCGGGGGCGTGCGCCGGAACGCGTCGACCGCGGCTGAATGTATCTGTCCAACTGCCGTCTGCAACAGGTCAATCGGACGAGAATTCTGGACGAGCCCGGTCCGGAATCTGGCGAGAATTCGTCCGAATTCAGGGCAAGTCGGGCCCCATAAAGGGAGCATAGGCCGCATATGACCCGCCCACTTTGGCTACTTCTTGTCGGGGCGTACGGCATGATTCCGGGGCCTGCGACCCGCAGATCCGGAACGCGTTCCCCAACTGTACCGCGCTCAATCACACTGAATTGCCCCCTCCGCTTCTCTCACGGAGGGGGCAATCCGATGAACAATCGGTAACCGGGGTTACCGAAGGTAATGATCGGTCATTCGGTCATCCGCCGGCGACGGCAGGAATGATGGAGACACCGGCACCGTCCGGGGTCGCGGTTTCCAGGCCCTGCTCGAAGCGGACGTCGTCGTCGTTGACGTACACGTTGACGAAGCGGCGCAGCTTGCCCTGGTCGTCCAGCACCCGGGCGGCGATCCCGGTGTGCTTCTTCTCCAGGTCCTCGATGACCTCGGAAAGGGTCGCGCCCTCGGCGGCGACCTCGGCCCGGCCGCCGGTGTAGGTGCGCAGGATGGTGGGGATGCGAACGGTCACGCTCATGCGAGGCCAGCCTCTCGGAAGGAGTCCAGGGTCGGGCGGATGGTGGCGGTGAGGCCGGTGCCGGCCACCGCGTCGAGGGTCTTGAGGCCGTCGCCGGTGTTGAGGACGACCGTGGTGAGCGACGGGTCCAGGACGCCGTTCTCGACCAGCTTCTTCGTCACGCCGACGGTCACCCCGCCCGCCGTCTCGGCGAAGATGCCCTCGGTGCGGGCCAGCAGCTTGATCGCGTCCACCACCTGCTCGTCGGTCACGTCCTCCACCGCACCGCCGGTGCGGCGCGCGATGTCCAGGACGTAGGGCCCGTCTGCCGGGTTGCCGATGGCGAGGGACTTGGCGATCGTGTTCGGCTTCTGCGGGCGGACCACCTCGTGTCCGGCCTTGAAGGCGGTGGACACCGGCGAGCAGCCCTCGGCCTGCGCGCCGAAGATCTTGTACGGCCGGTCCTCGACCAGACCGAGCTTGATCAGCTCCTGCAGACCCTTGTCGATCTTCGTGAGCTGGGAGCCGGAGGCGATCGGGACCACGATCTGGTCCGGGAGCCGCCAGCCGAGCTGCTCGCAGATCTCGTACGCGAGGGTCTTCGAGCCCTCCGCGTAGTACGGCCGCAGGTTGACGTTGACGAAGCCCCAGCCCTCGCCGGCCGGGTCACCGATCAGCTCGGAGCAGAAACGGTTCACGTCGTCGTAGTTGCCCTCGATGCCGATCAGCTCGCCGCCGTAGACCGCGGCCATGACGACCTTGCCCTGCTCCAGGTCGTGCGGGATGAACACGCAGGAGCGGAAGCCGGCACGGGCCGCGGCGGCGCCGACGGCTCCGGCCAGGTTGCCGGTCGAGGAGCAGGAGAGCGTGGTGAAGCCGAAGGCGCGCGCGGCCTCCAGCGCCTGGGCCACCACCCGGTCCTTGAAGGAGTGCGTCGGGTTGCCGGAGTCGTCCTTCACGTACAGCCCGCCGGTGACGCCCAGCTCGCGCGCCAGGTTGTCGGCCTTGACGAGCTTGGTCCAGCCCGGGTTGATGTTCGGCTTGTCGGCCACGTCGGCGGGGACGGGCAGCAGCGGCGCGTACCGCCAGATGTTCGCCGGGCCGTCCTCGATGCGCTTACGCAGCTCTTCGGTTTCGTACGCGGAGAAGTCGTAGGCGATCTCCAGCGGGCCGAAACACTCCTCGCAGGCGAACACGGGTCCGAGGGGTACCCGGTGACCGCATTCGCGACAGCTGAGGGCGGCGGCAGGACCGAGGTCTACGGTGGGATTGCTGGTGCTTGCAACTGTCTGCACAGCCATGGAGGCGAGGCCCTTTCTCCTCATCTTCCTCACGACGCATCTCGCCGTGAGACGGATTTGGCACCTTCCCTAGCCGGGAGCCTCGCTGGAGAACGAGAACCGACTGGAGGGTTGCCGGGGCTTCATCGGGCCGTGTCCCTCTGCCCCTCTGGATGAGCTGTATGTGGTTGTAAACGCTCTTGAGTCACGACATGCGATGGTCATCGGCGTTGTTCAAGACTGTAACCGAAGGCCAGGACAGTTGAGATAGTCGTCCGAACCGCGAGATGGATCACAAGGTCACACCGAGTGATCACGACAGTGAGGAGCCGCAGACCGTGCTGGAAGAAGTCGAGCGCTGGCTGGCCACCCGCTCCTGGTCCGTGGCCGATCGTCCCCTGCACCGGATACTGGCCGCCAAGCAGCGCACGGGCCAGTCCGTCTCCGTCGTCCTGCCCGCGCTGAACGAGGAGGAGACGGTCGGCGACATCGTCGCGGTCATCCGTCACGACCTCATGCAGCAGGTCCCGCTGGTCGACGAGATCGTCGTCGTCGACTCCGGTTCCACCGACCGCACCGCGCAGGTCGCCGGCGCCGCGGGCGCCCGGGTCGTCCACCGCGACGACATCCTCCCGCGCCTCCCGGCCGTCCCCGGCAAGGGCGAGGTGCTGTGGCGCTCCCTGCTGGTGACCAGCGGGGACGTCGTCTGTTTCATCGACGCCGACCTGAAGGACTTCTCCTCCGACTTCGTCTCCGGGATCGTCGGCCCGCTGCTCACCGAACCGGGCGTCGATCTGGTCAAGGCGATGTACGACCGTCCGCTCGCCGGCGCGGCGGGACAGGGCGGCCGGGTCACGGAACTCATGGCCCGCCCGCTGCTGAACATGCACTGGCCGCAGCTGGCCGGATTCGTACAGCCGCTGGGCGGCGAGTACGCGGCCCGCCGCTCGCTGCTGGAGCAGCTTCCGTTCCCGGTCGGTTACGGCGTCGAGCTGGGCATGCTGGTCGACTCCCTGCACCTCGTCGGCCTGGACGCGCTGGCCCAGGTGGACGTGGGGGTGCGCAAGCACCGCCACCAGGACGGGCAGGCGCTGGGCCGCATGGCCGCGGCGATCTACCGCACGGCGCAGCTCCGGCTCGCCCGCGGACACCTCGTACGGCCCTCCCTGACCCAGTTCGAGCGGGGCGCGGAAGGGTTCGAGCCGCGCACCTACTCGGTGGACACCGAGGAGCGGCCGCCGATGGCGGAGATCGCGGAGTACGCGGCGCGCCGGGTGGCGTGAGGGGCGCACGAGAACGGCTGTATACAGCCCCCTTCCGGGGCAGACCGTACGTTTGAGCGTTTCCGGGCCGGGCTAGGTTGAGGCGTATGGCTTCCACCCACGGTGCTGAGGTGCTGGTCGCGTCCAATCGCGGCCCGGTTTCGTACGAGGTGCGCGAGAACGGCTCGCTGTTCGCCAAACGGGGCGGCGGCGGGCTGGTCTCGGGTCTGTCGGCCATCGGGCCGGACAGCAACGCGGTGTGGGTGTGCGCCGCGCTGGGCGAGGGCGACCGGGAGGCGGTGCGGCGCGCGGGCGAGGGGCTGCTGCCGGCCGAGGAGACCGGCGGGCAGCGGGTGCGGATGCTCGGCATCGACGCCGACGTGCACGCCGACGCGTACAACGGCATCGCCAACTCGGTGCTGTGGTTCGTCCACCACATGCTCTACCAGACCCCGCTGGAGCCGGTGTTCGACGCGGAGTTCCGGCGTCAGTGGGCGTCGTACGAGGCGTACAACCGCGCCTTCGCCAAGGCGCTGGCCCAGGAGGCGGCCGAGGGCGCTGCGGTGCTGATCCAGGACTACCACCTGGCGCTCGCGCCCCGGATGCTCCGGCAGCTCCGCCCCGACCTGCGCATCGGCCACTTCTCGCACACCCCGTGGGCCCCGCCGGACTACTTCCGCCTGCTGCCCGACGACATCGCGGCCGAGTTGCTGACCGGCATCCTGGGCGCGGACCGGGCGGCGTTCCTGACCCAGCGGTGGGCGGACGCGTTCGTCGACTGCTGTCACGCGGTGCTGGGCCCCGGCATTCCCTCCGGGACCCGGATCGGGGTGCACGGGCTGGGGGCCGACGCGGACTTCCTGCGGGAGCGGGCGCACCGGCCGGACGTGGACGAACGGATGGCCGCGCTGCGGGCGGAGATCGGCGAGGGGCGCCGGGCGATCGTCCGGGTGGACCGTACCGAGCTGTCCAAGAACATCGTGCGCGGCCTGCTGGCCTACCGGCAGCTGCTGGAGGACCACCCCGAATGGCGCGAACGGGTCGTCCACGTGGCCTTCGCCTACCCGTCCCGGCAGGATCTCGCCGTCTACCGCGCCTACACGGCCGAGGTGCAGCGGGTGGCGGACGAGATCAACTCCGCCTACGCCACACCGGGCTGGACCCCCGTCGTACTGCACGTCAAGGACGACTTCGCCCGCTCGCTCGCCGCGTACCGGCTCGCGGACGTGGCGCTGGTCAACCCGATCCGGGACGGCATGAACCTGGTCGCCAAGGAGGTGCCGGTCGTCTCCGACGAGGGCTGCGCGCTGGTGCTGTCGCGGGAGGCCGGGGCGTACGAGGAGCTGGGCGAGGACGCGATCGTGGTGAACCCGTACGACATCGGCGGGACGGCCGGGGCGTTGCACGAGGCACTGAGTCGGCCGGCGGGCGAGCGGGCGGAGCGGTCCAAGAGGCTGGCCGCCGCCGCCACCGCGCTGCCGCCCGCTCAGTGGTTCCTGGATCAGCTGGGCGCACTGGACGGGTGACGGCCGGGCACCCGGCCCGGCCGTGCTCAGGACATGTGTGCTGCCAGCGCGCGGAGCAGCGCCACGACTCCCTCCGGGCCGTCGACCACCACATCCGCTCGTTCCGCCAGTTCCGTGACCTCGGCGCTGCCGCTGCAGACCAGGAGGCCGGGGATGCCGTCGGAGCGGAGTTTGTCGACGGCCGCGTAGGCGGGGAGGTCGCCGAGGTCGTCGCCCGCGTAGAGGACGGACTCGGCTCCGACGGAGCGGACGTGGTCGAGCAGGACGACGCCCTTGTCCATACCGGGCGGGCGGAGTTCGAGAACCAGCCGGCCGGGCTCGACGATCAGGCCGTGCCGGGTGGCGAGGTCGGCGAGGGGTTCGCGCAGGGCCTCGAAGGCGGCCTGGGGGTCGTCGGCACGGCGGGTGTGGACGGCGACGGCACGCCCCTTCTCCTCGATCCACGTGCCGTGCCAGGCGCCGACGCGGTCCAGCAGGCCCGGCAGTTCGGCGCGGACCGCGGCCACGCCGGGATGGGGTGGGGGCGCGGTGACGGTGCCGGTCGCGGCGTCCCAGCGCTCGGCGCCGTAGTGGCCGAGGACGACGAGGTGCTCCAGGCCGGACACGCCCGCGAAGCCGCCGTGCCGTACGGCGACCCCGGCGGGCCTGCCGGTGATCACGGCGACGGAGGCCACCTCGGGGGCGAGCCGGGCGAGCGCGGGTACGGCGTCGGGGTGGGCGCGGGCCTGCTCGGGGTCGGCGACTATCGGGGCCAGCGTGCCGTCGAAGTCGAGGCCGATGACAGCGGTGCGGGGTTTCGCCAGCAGCGCCGCCAGTCCGTCCCGGCCGGGCTGGGTCAGCGGGGTCGGCAGAAGGTCCATACAGCGACACTATCCAGCGCGGGCCCTGGTCACTCCTGGAGTTCCGCTCCCGGGCCCCGCCGTCTCGTGCGCCCAGCGCCCGATTCGGCCGGCCTCAGCGCTCCGCCCTGCGCGCCTCCCGCACCCGGCGCAGGCGATTCACCGTGACCGGATCCAGCGCGAGCGCCCTCTCGTCGTCCAGCAGCGCGTTGAGCAGGTGGTAGTAGCGCACCGGGGCCAGGCCCAGTTCCTCGCGTATCGCCCGTTCCTTCGCGCCGGGGCCGGGAAAGCCCCGGCGCTCCAGCGCGAGAATGGCCTTTTCGCGGCTGCCCAGTTCCATGGGCGCAACCGTAACGCCGGGCACCGACAACCGGCTCAGTTCACATCGCTGCTGTCCGCCGCCGTCGCCGTCGCCTGGAGGCGGGTCAGGACGCCGGCGGGGCTGCCGCTGGGCGCGACCGCCTGGCCGATGTCCTTCTTCACGGCCACGCTGACCGCCGCCCAGGAGGTCTTGCCGACGGGGTACAGCTCGGAGGTCGGGAGCTGGTCGAGGAAGGGGTGCAGGTCCTTGTCCGGGGCCGAGCCCGACTCCGTCATGGCGTTGGACGCGGAGCCGGTGACCGGGAGCAGCCCGTACTCGCGGGAGAAGGCGAGGACGTTCTTCTCCTGGTAGACGAAGTCGAGGAAGTCTCCGATCTGCCGGGCGTGCCCGCTTTGCCGGAAGCCCATCATCCAGTCGGCGACGCCCATCGAGGCCTTGGCCTTGCCGGTGCGGCCCGGCATCGGGATCATCCCGAACTCCACGCCCTTCTTCCTGGCCTGCTGGATCAGCGTGGGATGCCCGTTGAGCATGCCGACCTGGCCGTCGGCGAAGGCGGCGAAGGCGTCCGCGCGGTTGAGCCTGCCGGGCGCGACGGGCCCGGTCAGGCCCTTGCCGACCAGCTCGTCCTTGAGCCAGGTGAAGGTCTGTACGTTCTGCGCCGAGTCGATCGTGTAGGTGCCGATGTCGTCGGTGTAGCCGGTGCCGTTGCCGCCGCTCAGCAGCCACTGCATCGTCTCGGCCTGGGCCTCCTCGGGGCCGAGCGGCAGGGCGTAGGGGTACTTCACACCCTTGTCCTTGAGCGCCTTGGCGTCGGCGGCCAGCTCGGTCCAGGTGGTGGGCGGGGTGATGCCGGCCTTGGCGAAGAGGGTCTTGTTGTAGAAGAGCACCCGGGTGGAGCCGGCGAACGGGATGCCGTACTGCACGTGCTTCCACTGGCCCGCGTCGGCGAGCTGGGAGAGGAAGTCGGCCTGGGTGCGTATCGAGAGCAGGTCGGAGGCCTGGTACAGCTTGCCCGCGGCCGCGTAGTCGGCGTAGGCGCCGATCTGGGCCAGGTCGGGGGCGTGTCCGGCGTCGACCATCTCCTTGACCTTGCGGTCCACGTCGTTCCAGGAGTAGACGCTGACCTCGACCTTCACGCCGGAGTGCTTGGACTCGTACGCGTCGGCCAGCTTGTCCCAGTACTTCTTCGAGCTGTTGGACGTGGAATCGCCGTAGTCGGCGGCAACCAGTCTGAGGGTCACATCGGAGGACCCCGTGCTCCCGCAGCCGCCGAGGACCGCCGTCATGCCCAGTGCGGACACCACCGCGATCGTTCCTGCCGTACGCCGACGCACCGTCAAAGCCCCAACCCTGCTGTCTGACCGTTCAATATGTGGACACATAAGGTCTACACCACGTGAGTGGACTAGACCTCTTGTGGGTCCGGGGGTCACACTGTCCCCCGTGAGACATGTCATCGCCCTGGACGTGGGCGGTACCGGGATGAAGGCCGCGCTCGTCGGCGACGACGGCGCGCTGCTGCACCGTGCCCGCCGGGCCACCGGCCGCGAGCGCGGACCCGAGGCGGTCGTCGAGACCATCCTCGGCTTCGCCGACGAATTGCGCGCGTACGGCACGGAGCGCTACGGCGAACCGGCCGCCGCGGCCGGCCTCGCGGTCCCCGGCATCGTCGACGAGGAGCACGGCATCGCCGTCTACGCGGCCAATCTCGGCTGGCGGGACGTACCCCTGCGCGCCCTGCTCGCCGACCGGCTCGGGGTACCCGTGGCGCTCGGCCACGACGTGCGCACCGGCGGGCTCGCCGAGGGCCGGATCGGCGCGGGCCGCGGCGCCGACCGGTTCCTGTTCGTGCCGCTGGGCACCGGTATCGCCGGAGCCATCGGCGTGGACGGGCGGGTGGAGGCGGGTGCGCACGGTTTCGCCGGCGAGATCGGCCATGTCGTCGTACGGCCCGGAGGGACGCCGTGCCCGTGCGGGCAGCGCGGCTGCCTGGAGCGGTACGCCTCCGCGGCCGCCGTCAGCGAGGCGTGGGCGGCGGCCTGCGGGGACCCGGACGCGGACGCGGCCGACTGTGCGAAAGCCGTCGCGTCCGGTGACCCGAACGCCGTCCGGGTCTGGCAGGAGGCGATGGACGCGCTCGCCGACGGGCTGGTCACCGCACTCACCCTGCTGGACCCGCGCACGCTGATCATCGGTGGCGGCCTGGCCGAGGCGGGGGAAGTGTTGTTCCAACCGCTGCGGGACGCCGTCCGCCGGCGGGTCACCTTCCAGAAACTGCCGTCCATCGTCCCCGCCGCTCTCGGCGACACCGCCGGCTGCCTGGGCGCGGGACTCCTCGCCCGGGATCTCCTCGACTCCACCGACCCTACGGAGGTAACCGCCTGATGGCTCCCAGCTTGGTTCTCGCAGGTGCTCGGGTGGTGCTGCCCACCGGGGCGGTGGACGACGGGCGCGTGGTCGTGGAGGGCACGAAGATCACGGCGGCCGCCGCGGCGGACACCGAGGCCACCTCGGTCACGGGCGTCGCTCCCGCGGACGCCGAGGTCATCGACGTACGCGATCACTGGGTGGTCCCCGGCTTCGTGGACATCCACAACCACGGCGGTGGCGGAGCCTCCTTCTCGGGAACGCCGGCAGACGTGCTGAAGGCCATCCGCACCCACCGGCTGCACGGCACCACCACGCTGGTCGCCTCCACCGTCACCGACGAGATGGACCTGCTGGTGCGGCAGGCGGGGCTGCTGAGCGAGCTGGCCGAGCAGGGCGACATCGCCGGTATCCACTTCGAGGGGCCGTTCATCTCCCCGTGCCGCAAGGGCGCGCACTCCGAGGAGCTGCTGCGCGATCCGGACCCGGCCGAGGTCCGCAAGCTGATCGACGCGGGGCGCGGCAGGGCCACGATGGTCACCCTCGCCGCCGAGCTGCCGGGCGGCATCGACTCCGTACGGCTGCTCGCCGAAAACGGCGTGATCGCGGCGATCGGGCACACGGACGCCACCTACGAGCAGACGGTCGAGGCCATCGACGCGGGCGCCACGGTCGCCACCCACCTCTTCAACGCCATGCCCGCTCTCGGCCATCGCTCCCCCGGCCCGATCGCCGCCCTGCTGGAGGACGAGCGGGTCACGGTCGAGCTGATCAACGACGGCACGCACCTGCACCCCGCCGCCCTCGAGCTGGCGTTCCACCACGCGGGCGCCTCCCGGGTCGCGTTCATCACCGACGCGATGGACGCGGCCGGCATCGGCGACGGCCGCTACATGCTCGGCCCGCTGGAGGTCGAGGTCAGCGAGGGCGTGGCCCGTCTGGTGGAGGGCGGCTCGATCGCGGGCTCCACACTCACCCTGGACCGCGCGTTCAAGCGGGCGGTGACCATCGACAAGCTGTCGGTGGAGGACGCCGTGACGGCGTTGTCGGCGAACCCGGCCCGCCTGCTCGGCCTCTTCGACCGCATCGGCTCCTTGGAGCCCGGCAAGGACGCCGACCTGGTCCTGCTGGACGCGAACTTCGACCTCAAGGGCGTGATGCGGCGGGGCGAATGGGTGGTCACGCCCCAACTGCCCTGATCCGTACCCCCCTTCGCCGGACGGCGGCCGGTCCTCGCACTGGGCCGGCCGCCGTCTCTTTGGCATGATCGGGGCCCCGGAAACCGATGGCACAGAGACTTCGAGGGAGGTCGGCCCGGGTGATCCTCACGGTCACACTGAACACCGCTCTCGACATCACCTACCGCGTACGGACCCTGCGGCCGCACACCTCGCACCGCGTCTCGGACGTCATCGAGCGACCGGGCGGCAAGGGTGTGAACGTGGCCCGGGTGCTGGCCGCCCTCGGGCACGCGGTGACGGTCACGGGGTTCGCGGGAGGCGCGACCGGACGGGTGCTGCACGAACGCCTCGCGGACGCCCCGGGGATGACGGATGCGCTGGTCCCGGTCGCCGGAGCCACCCGGCGCACGATCGCGGTCGTGGACGAACTCTCCGGCGACACGACCCAGCTGAACGAACCGGGCCCGCAGATCTCCCCCGCCGAATGGGGCGACTTCCTGGACCGGTACGAAGAACTCCTGCCCGCTGCCGCGGCGGTGGCCCTCTCCGGCAGCCTCCCGCCGGGCGTACCGGTCGGCGCGTACGCGGGCCTGATCCGAACGGCCCGCGCTCTCGGCGTCCCCGTCCTCCTGGACACCAGCGGCGAGCCCCTGCGCCGTGGGGTCGCGGCCCGCCCCGACATCATCAAGCCGAACGCCGACGAACTGGCCGAACTCACCGGCTCGCACGATCCATTGCGCGCCACGCAGGACGCCCGCCGCCGTGGCGCCCACGCGGTGATCGCCTCCCTCGGCGCGGAGGGCCTGCTCGCCGCGACCCCCGAGGGCCGCTGGCACGCCACCCCTCCCGCCCGCGTCCACGGCAACCCGACGGGTGCGGGCGACTCGGCGGTCGCGGGCCTGCTGTCGGGACTGGTGGAGCGGCTCCCATGGCCGGACCGCCTGGCCCACGCGGTCGCCCTGTCGACGGCGACGGTACGGGCGCCTGTGGCGGGGGAGTTCGACCGGGCGGCTTACGAGGAGCTGGTGGGGCGGGTCGCGGTGACCGGTGACCAAACCGCTGCGTGACCAGCTCTCAGATCTGAGGGCGCCGGCCTCCTGAATTCCTGCACCGACTGGCACTGACAAGCCAGCGGATTACATACCGCCGTCTCCTGGGAGGCGGCGGTGTTGGCGTTCAGTCGATCAGCTGCCGACCCAGCCCTTCACCAGCCACAGCCGGTCGACGAGGGCGTCGCACTGGTCTCCCTGCCCGCAGGAGATGGAGAGGGTGTTGTGGCCCTTCTTGAGCTGGATGTAGTTGTACGTCTTCGTCCAGCCCCTCTCGTAGTTGCCGGCGTCGGCATGCGACCAGTTCTTCAACTTGACCGGATTCGTGGAAGGCGTGCCGTTGACCGTGAGGGAGGCGGTGCCGTCCTTGCCCGGCACGCTGTAGCCGACGTAGAGGCTGTACTTGCCGTCCGTCGGAATGCCGTCAACACTCCAGGTGATCGAGGCGCCGACCTGATTCAGCCCCGTCACGTACTTGCCGTCCGAGGACTTGGCACCCTTGACGTCCGAGGCTGCCGAGACACCGCCCGACAGCTGCACGGAGCTGTCCGTGACGTCGGCCTTCGGCAGCTCCCCCGAGTCCGCCGAACTGCCGCCCGACGGGCTCGGTTCGTGGCTCTGGGACTGGGTCGGTGTCGAGCCCGCCTGGTTGCCGGACTTGTCGTCGTCCGAGTTGCCGTTGATGATCGCGACGCTGATGCCGATGACGACCGCAGCGACCACCGCGATCGCTCCGATCAGCAGGCCCTTGGTGTTCGGGCCGCGGCGGTCGGTGGCAGGCGGCATGGGCTGCCGGCCGGTCGGGGCGCCGCCGGGCAGCGTCTCCGGGGCCTGGTAGTGGGCGCTGGGCTGGCCGTAGGTGCCCTGCTGCTGCGGGACGGTCGGCTGCTGGCCGTAGCCGGGCTGTTGCTGACCGTACTGGCGCTCGCCGACCGTACGCACCCTGTTGACCGAGTTCGGGTAGCCGTAACCGCCGGACGGCGGCTGGGCTCCTCTGGCCTGGCCGTCGGCGTACAGGTAGCCGAACGGGTCGTCGTCCTCGGGCGTGCTCGCGCCGTTGTCGCCGGGCGTCATCCCTTGGTACTCCTCAACAGGTGCGGGCGGATCCGGTACGGGTTGGAATGGCGAGCCTACCCGCTCTGGCTGCCCCAAACGGGTGACTCAGACCGCATCAACTCACTGACCTGCGAATCATCCGGCGCGCCGGTGTTGTTTGGGACGAGATCGTTTCTCTACGTACATCCGCTCGTCGGCGGACTTCAACACTTCGTCCGCCGTCATGCCGCAGTGTGCCCAGCCGATGCCGAAACTGGCGCCCACCCGCACGGCCCGGCCCTCGGCGCGGATCGGCTGGATGATCTCGTTGCGCAGGCGTACGGCGAGGTCCTGGGCGTCGGCCTTGCCGAGGCCGTCGGCGAGGATCACGAACTCGTCGCCACCGAGCCGGGCGACCGTGTCCCCGTCCCGCACGCCCCTGCTGAGCCTGCGGGCGACCTCGATGAGGACGGTGTCACCCGCGTTGTGACCGAAGCGGTCGTTGATCGACTTGAAGCCGTCCAGGTCGCAGAAGAGGACCGCGAGGCCCTTGGTGCCGTCGTCCCGGCCTTCCTCGGGGGCGACGGTGTGCACATGGTGGTCGTAGCCCTCGTACCCCTCCGCGCCCGGCGGGAAGTCGAAGCCGTGGCCGGTGGGGGCGTCGAAGGCGGGGTGCCCGTAGGCCGCGTCCAGGGACTCCACGGCCCCGGCGTGAGCCGGGCGCTGGCAGATGCGGGCCGACAGGCGGGAGCGCAGCTCGGCCGAGTTCGGCAGGCCGGTGAGGGAGTCGTGGGAGGCGCGGTGGGCGAGCTGCAGCTCACGGCGCTTGCGCTCCTCGATCTCCTCGACGTGGGTAAGCAGGAAGCGGGGGCCGTCGGCGGCGTCGGCGACGACGGAGTTGCGCAGGCTGGCCCAGACGTAGCTGCCGTCGCGACGGCCGAGGCGGAGTTCCGCGCGGCCCCCCTCGGCGGAGGTTCTGAGCAGCGTGCCGATGTCCTCGGGGTGGACGAGGTCGGAGAAGGAGTAGCGCCGCATCGCGGAGGCGGGGCGCCCCAGCAAGCGGCACAGAGCGTCGTTGGTGCGCAGGATCCGGCCGTGCTGGTCGCCGCCCATCTCGGCGATCGCCATGCCGGAGGGGGCGTACTCGAAGGCCTGCCTGAAGCTTTCCTCACTGGCCCGCAGGGCCTGCTGCTCCCGCTCCAGGCGGACCAGAGCGCGCTGCATATTTGCACGTAGACGCGCGTTGCTGATCGCGATGGCGGCCTGGAAGGCATACATCTGCAGGGCCTCGCGGCCCCAGGCGCCGGGGTGGCGGCCGTTGCGCGGCCGGTCGACGGATACGACGCCGAGCAGTTCGCCGGAGGAGCCGCCCTGCACGCCGGGCGTGTACATGGGCGCGAAGAGCCGGTCGGAGGGGTGCCACTCGTCCTCGAAGCGGGGCGCCGGTCCGTCGGTGTACCACTGGGGGACGTCGTCGTCGTCCAGCACCCAGCCCTCGGTGTGCGGTATGAACACCAGGTCGCCCCACTGCTCGCCCATGCTCAGCCGCCGCAGCCAGGACTCGCGGGAGCCGACCCTGCCGGTGATCAGGGCCTCGGCGGCGGAGTTGCCGGAGAACGCGGCGACCACGAGGTCGCCGTCGGGGCGCACGAGGTTGACGCACGCCATCTCGTATCCGAGGGCGTTCACCACGCCGTCGGCGACGGTCTGCAGTGTGTCCGCCAGGCTGCGTGCCGTGTTCATGTCGGCCATGACCTGGTGCAGCTGCCGCAGGGACGCAAGGCGGACATACGGCTCCGACTCGGTCTCCATGCTCGCCCTCCCCCCGAGACCTCGCAGCGAATCAAGGGTTGTCTTCGGCGCTTCCTTACGCTGGTGCTTCTTGTGGTGCTCTCAGGTTCCCCGCCACTGAATCACAGCGCGCTGCCCACTCGGTACACAGGGTCAACAATTCCTGCCCCTTGTGACTCAAGTCACAGGGGAACGTGAACAATTGAGTGGAGTTTCTGCGTTTTCCCTGTGCGTTTACCGAACGCAGACTTTGTCGTGTGCGCACATGATGCACACATCGTGACCCCCTGTCGTCCCCCGGTCCTAGGACCCGCCTCGGGCCATAGCCCGATGTGGCGCCCATGGTGCGGAGATTAGCGTTTCCGGCGTGCTGAACATCTCCTCGCCCATCGCCCCAGCCGCTTCCAGGCATGCTGAGGGAGTGAGCAACGACGAGTTCCGGGCCGCGATGTCCCGGCTGGCCGCGGGCGTGGTCCTGGTGACCGCGCAGGAGCCGCCGCTGGACCCGGACGACCCGACAGCGCCGGGCGTCGAGGACGTCGGCATGACCGCCACCGCCTTCATGTCCGTCTCGCTGGACCCGCCGCTGGTCCTGGTCAGCCTGCGCGAGGGCTCCCGCATGGACGACCTGCTCGACGAGCAGCCGCTGTGGGCCGTCTCGGTGCTCACCGAGAGCCAGCGTCACATCGCCGGCCGCTTCGCCATGAAGGGCCGCATCAGCGACCGCCTGCTCTTCGAGGACCTCCCCTACGTCCGCGGTGAGGCCACCGGCGCCCCGCTCATGGGCGGTGCGCTGGCCACCCTGGAGTGCCGCACCGAGCAGCGGGTGACGGCCGGAGACCACACGCTCGTCATCGGCCGGGTGCTGACCGCGCGGGTGCCGAGCGCCGAGGGCGGGCCGCTGCTCCATTTCCAGGGCCGATACCGGCAGTTGGGGTAATCGGCGCTCCGGAATTCCGTGGCCGTGCCGTGAACGCGGCACTTAATGCACGCGGATGACTTCGCGTCCGGAAGAGATAAAACCCGGGAATCAGGAAGCCGCTCTCGCCATCCGTATCCGCCCCGGCCGGGAACACGCGGCCAGGCCGGTCGTCCACTCCGCCGCCGCGGAAATCCGCCGCCGGGCACCAGGAAGATGTACGTCACCTGGCACCCGGCCCGGACGGCCCCCGAGAAGTTCCGCCTCCGCCGGGGCTCGCAGACGAACGGCTCGCGCGCGAACGGGGAGACGAGCGCAGGGCGGGCGGGAGTTCGACCACAGGGCCCCGGCATGTCCGGCGGATCATGCCCTGGAGGGACCTAGAGGGGCTCGACGGCCAGCGCGGCCAGCCGCACCGGATCGGCCACGATCTCGATCACGGCGATCCGGTCGCGTACGAAGGTGAAGGCCAGTGCCCGCTCGGGGCGTCCGTCGGCGTCCGGCACCACCAGGCCGGTCGAGCCGTCGATCAGCGCGGGGCGGGCGACCCCGGCCAGGTGGGCGAAGTGCGTCGCACCGGCGGCGACCGCCGCCGCGCCGGTGGTCACACCGGCCTCGCTGCGGGCCACCACATCCGGGTCGAGCACGGCCAGCAGCCCGTCGAAGTCGCCGTCCCGCGCGGCGGCCAGGAACGCGTCGACGACATCCCGCCGGCGGGTCAGGCCGGCGTCCGGTGCCTCGGCGCCGCGCACCCGCCGCCGGGCCCGGCTGGCCAGCTGCCGGGTGGCCGCCGGACTGCGGCCGAGGACGCCGGCCACCTCCTCGAACGGCACCGCGAACAGGTCGTGCAGCACGAACGCGAGCCGCTCGGCCGGCGTGAGCGTGTCGAGGACGACCAGCAGGGCCGCCCCGACCGAGTCGGCGAGCAGGGCGTCCTGCGCGGGGTCGGGTGCGGCGGACGGCGCCGGATGCCAGGTGTCCAGTGGCTGCTCGGCACGGGAGCGGCGGGAGCGGAGCATGTCCAGGCAGACCCGGCCGACCACCGTGGTGAGCCAGCCCCCGAGGTTCTCCACCTGCCGGTCGTCGGACCGGCTGAGCCGGAACCACGCCTCCTGCACGGCGTCCTCGGCCTCGGCGGTGGACCCGAGCATGCGGTGGGCGACGGCACGCAGGCGGCCCCGGTGCGCCTCGAAGCGCTCGGCGAGAAAGTCGTTGTCAGTCATGGGCGGGCAGCCCTCTCCGTCCCGTTCCGTATGCGGTCATGGGGATGACGGATCGGAGGGCGGGAATGTGACAGCCGGGCGACTACCCCCAGTCCCGGCCCGTGCGGCCCCGCTTCGTGTCCGAGCGTGCCTTCTTCTCCCGCAGCCGGCGCTCGTTGATGCCGCGCGGGATGCGGGTCGGTCTGCGGGGCTTGGGCGGGGGTGCGGTGGCCTCGGCGAGGAGGGCCGCGAGGCGCACGGCGGCGGTCTCGCGGTTGCGCCACTGGGAGCGGTGCTCGGAGGACCGTACGACGACGACCCCGTCGACCAGCCGCCCGGCCAGCCGCTCCAGCGCCCGCTCCTTCCACACCGGGGGGAGCGCCTCGGTGCGTGCGAGGTCGAAACGAAGCTCCACCTGCGAGTCACTGGTGTTCACGTGCTGCCCGCCGGGCCCCGAGGACCTGGAGAAACGCCACGTCAGCTCGGCCTCGGGAAGCGAGACCGAACCACGGATGATGTAGGGCCCGGACATGCGTCCCATGTTCCCCGCCCGGCCCGCCTCACGTCACCCTGTTTTCGCCGTCGGTAAAAAAGGTAAAGGCATCCGGAACCACCGGGACCCCCCTCGACGTTCTTCGGGGTGACGGTAGCTTCGTCGGCACAGAAACCTAAAAGGGAAGGGACTCCCAATCATGGCTGTAAGCCTGTCCAAGGGTGGCAACGTCTCGCTCACCAAGGAGGCTCCGGGCCTGACCGCCGTCACCGTGGGCCTCGGCTGGGACGTCCGCACCACCACCGGCACGGACTTCGACCTGGACGCCTCGGCCATCGCGGTCAACACGCAGGGCAAGGTCTACTCCGACGCCCACTTCGTGTTCTTCAACAACAAGCAGACCCCGGACAGCACCATCGTCCACACGGGCGACAACCGCACGGGTGAGGGTGCCGGCGACGACGAGGCGATCAACGTCAGCCTCGCGGCCCTCCCGGCCGACATCGACAAGATCGTCTTCCCCGTCTCCATCTACGACGCCGAGAACCGCGGCCAGAACTTCGGCCAGGTCCGCAACGCCTACATCCGCATCGTCAACCAGGCCGGCGGCGCCGAGATCGCCCGCTACGACCTCTCCGAGGACGCCGCCACCGAGACGGCCATGGTCTTCGGTGAGCTGTACCGCAACGGCGCGGAGTGGAAGTTCCGCGCGGTGGGCCAGGGCTACGCCTCGGGCCTGGTCGGCATCGCCCAGGACTTCGGTGTGAACGTCTGACACGCTCTGCGCTGTGCGGGAGCCCCTGGCTGCGGTGCGCCGTGGCCGGGGGCTCCGGCCTTTCGGTCAGTTCCCGGACGCGTACGGCACGAAGGCCGCCCGGGCGGCCGGGGCGAAGGCCGGGCGAGGGCCGGTGGTGTTCTTGGCGTCGCGGACGTGGACAGTGCCGGGGGTTGCCGCTGTTTCGACGCAGGAGTCGCCGTCGTTGCCGCCGCTGTAGCTGCTCTTGAACCACGCCGCTTCGGGCCGAGCCCACATCGCCCGAGGAGACGAGCCCGAGCCCTACCAGCCCGCCGGCCGGTAAAAGCCCAGCACAGCGGCCAGTTGGGCGAACCACTCCCCCAGCCGCGCTCGCGGCTTCGCCTCGACCACACACTCGTAGACCCTGCCGTCCAGGAGGACCACCGCCACCATCAGGTCCTTGCCGGACGGGGCCGCCTTGTAGTGGACGCTGCGGATCTCCTGCCAGGACATGTCGATGGACAGACCGCGGTCCTCGAAGGCCACGCCTGCGGTGTCGACCACGATCGAGTTGTGGCGGTCGACCGCCATGAACTCGGGTCCGCTGGAGGATGGTTGTGACGGGACCGGCGCGTAGGCGTCGGCGTAGTGGGGTGGCGGTGGGCCGAAGCCCGTCGGGACGGTCGTCGGTGGAGGTGGTGGCTGTTGGACGTGCGGGAGCTGGTTGCCGTACGGCGGTGGCTGAGTCGTCATCGTTCCGTCTCCCGATCGTGGTGTGGCTCTTGGGGAAATACTGTCGTGCCATGATTCTCGAACAGCTCTCGGTGGCGGACGGCTCCCTCCCGGGTGAGCTGCTCACCGAACTCACCTCGCTCTACGCCGCCAACCGTGAGTTCTTCGCCCTCAGCGGCGACTTCCCGGATCCGGACGACATCCGCCCCGAGCAGGTGGCCGCCACGCTGGCCGACGAGCTGGCGCACCCGGATGCCGAGGTGCTGCTGGCCCGTGCCGAGGGGCGGCTGGTCGCGATCGTGACGACGCTGGCCCGCCACCCCGATCCGGCCGACCCCGATCCATGGATCGGGCTGCTGATGGTCGACGCGGCCGAGCAGGGCAAGGGGTACGGCCGGCGGATCGCCACGCTGGTCGAGGAGCGCTTCCGCGCCGCCGGGCGACGGGCCGTACGGCTCGCGGTCCTCGCGAACAACCCCACGGGACTGGCCTTCTGGACGGCCCTCGGCTACGAGGTCGTCGACCACCGCCCCGACCGCGCCCTCGGCCGGCCCTGCGCCGTCCTGCGCAAGGTGCTGCGGACACCCCGGCGGGCGGCCCGGGTCGCCGTCGTCGACCCCGACGGCGCGGTGCTCCTCTTCCGGTACGACAACGACGAGGTCGGCATCCACTGGGCCCTGCCCGGCGGCGGCCTGGAAGCGGACGAGACCCCGCGCGAGGGCGCCCTGCGGGAGCTGGCCGAGGAGACCGGCTGGACCGACCTGGAGCCGGGCCCCCTGCTGTGCACCTGGGAACATGACTTCACGCACACCGGGACCCCCGTCCACCAGCACGAGCACATCTACGTCACTCACGGCCCGCACCGCGAACCGGCCGGCCCCGGTCTGGCCGCCGCGCATGCCGCCGACTCCATCCTCACCTGGCGCTGGTGGAGCCGACAGGAGCTGGCCGAGGAGGCCGAGCCGGTGTGGCCGCCGGACCTGGCACGGCTGCTGGACGCATGGGAGGACTGAGCCGGCGGTGGAATGGACGACACTGGCCGGCACGGGACTCGGCGCGGTGGTCGGGGTCGGCTCGACCCTGCTCGCCGACCGGGTGCGCCGGCGCCGCGAGACGGACGAGCGGGCCCGGCGCGAACGCCGGGACGCCCATGTGACCTGCCTGACCAAGTACCGGCCGGCGTACGAGGACATGCACACGGCCGCCACCGCCCACCGGGACGGGCCGGCGCAGCGGGAGATGGCCGTACGGGACGCGTTCCGCGCCTCGGGCTGCGACGAGGTCCGGGAGACCGTGCTGATCTGTGCCCCGGAGGAGATGGCGGCCGTCATCGAGGACGTCTACGCCTCCCTGCCCGAGCTGCTGGAGGTGTTCGCCGCGGGTGACCCGCCGCTGGGGACCCAGGAGTTCCAGGAGCGCCGGCTCTGGCACGCGCGGGCCGTGTGGGCGGCGCGGGCGGCGATGCGGGCGGAGCCGGCCCGGGGGACGTGACACCGGCGGGTGCGCGCCGGGAAGCGGGGTGCTGTCAGGGGTGGTCCGGCCTGCCGTCCCCGTACAGCCAGTCCTTCCAGATTCCGGCGAAGTCCTTGTCCGGGACCTTCTTCTCGACGTACGCGGTGAAGTCGGCGGTGCTCGCGGTGCCGTGGCGGTGGGCGGCGGCCCAGCCCTGGATGATGTCGTAGAAGGTGTCGTCGCCGACCTTCTGGCGGATCTTGTGCAGGACCATCGCGCCGCGCTCGTAGACCGGGCTGTCGGAGATGTGCGCGGCGCCGGAGGGCTTGGCCGGCGGGAAGGCCCACACGGCCTCGTCGTCGTCCTCGTACAGGTCCGTGAAGGTCTGCTGGGCGCTCTTGCCGCCGTGGTCCTCCTCGTACAGCCATTCCGCGTACGTCGCGAAGCCCTCGTTGAGCCACATGTCCTGCCAGCTCTTCGGGGTGACCGAGTCGCCGTACCACTGGTGGGCGAGCTCGTGCACGAGGGTGCCGGTTTCGGGGGCGCCGGGGAAGACGGGCCGGGTCTGGGTCTCCAGGGCGTAGTCGACATCGTCCGGGCGGTCGACGATCACACCGCTGGAGGTGAACGGGTACGGCCCGAAGTTGAGCTCCTCCCAGGCGAGGATCCCGGGGATCTTCGCGAGCACCTTCGCGCTCGCCTTGGCCTGGGTGGGGTCGACGGCGGTGAGGACGGGCAGGCCGTGCGGGCCCGTGGTGGAGGTGATGTCGTAGTGGCCGATGGCGACGGTGGCGAGGTAGCTCGCCATGGGCTGGGCGCTGTGCCAGGCGTAGGAGGTGCGGCCGCCCTGGGTGTGCCGGCTGGTCAACTCGCCGTTGGAGACGGCCTGGAGGTCCTTCGGGACGGTGACCGTGATGTCGTACGTCGCCTTGTCCGAGGGGTGGTGGTTGCCCGGGAACCAGGCCATGGAGCCGACCGGCTCGCCGAGGCCGAGTGCGCCGTCGGCGGTGCGCAGCCAGCCCTCCTCGGAGCCGTCGGGGTCGGTGAGGGTCTGCGGGGTGCCCGAGTAGCGCACGGTCGTGCGGAACGTCTCGCCCTTGCCGAGGTCGTCGTGGGGGCGGACGGTCAGTTCCTGGCCGGTGCGGTTCCAGCGGGCGTCCTTGCCCTCGACGGTGACGGAGTCGACGTCCAGTCCGGCGAGGTCGAGGTCGAAGGCGGTCAGATCCTTCGTGGCGCGGGCGGTGATGACCGCCTTGCCGGTGAGGTGGCGGCTGCCGGGGGTGTAGTCGAGGGTCAGGGCGTAGTGGGTGACGTCGTAGCCGCCGTTGCCCGCCTTCGGGAAGTACGGGTCGCGCACGCCGGAGCCGCCCGGGGTGCCATGGACGCCGCCGCCGCACGCGGTGCCGGTCAGGGCGAGGGCGAGAAGGCCGGCAGCAGCCGGGACAAGGCGCGCGGATCTGGACATGTCAGTGATCTTAGGCGGGCGGAGGCCACCGCAGCAGGGCCGGGACGGTGGGCGTGACACCATCTCTCCCGTGCTCGACATCGGCTATGCCCTCTCCAACCGCTTCCCGGACCCGCCGCAGACCGACTACCGCCGCGCGGACGTCCACGCGCTGCGGCACGACCTGTTCTGCGGAGACGTCTATCTCGCGGACACCGAGACGGACCGCGAGCTGTCCACAGCCTGGGGATGGGTGCCGGTGCTGGACTTCGCCTGGGCGCTGTGCGACATCGTGGAGCGGCTGGACCGGGATCCCCTGGGCTCCCGCGCCTCCCGGCCGCAGCAGGCGGAGCTGGACTTCACCGAGTCCACCGACCGGATGCTGTTCGAGCGCCGCTTCGGCTGGGTGGACGTCGAGGCCGACTGGATGCCGGCCGAGGAGTCGCCGCTCACCTTCTCCCACGCCGAACTGCGCCGTGAGGCCCGCGACTTCCTGCAGGACCTGATCGCCGACCTGACCGACCTGCACGACGACCTGGCGGAGAACCCGGCGATCTGGACGCTTCAGGCACGCTTTCCCCGCATGGCCTGAGATCTCAGTCCTGCACCCGGATTCCCAGCTCCGCCGCCAGCACCGGCGCCAGATCGAGCAGTTGCCCCGTGCTGATCACCGCGCCCGACAGCCGGTCCAGGCCGCGCACGATCTCCAGGGGAGCGGCACCGCGCAGGTCCACGTCCTTCAGGGTCGCGCCCTTGAAGTCGGCTTCCTTCAGGGCGCAGTCGACGAACTCGACCCGCTCCAGGTGCGCACCCGCGAAGTCCGGTTCGACCAGGACGCAGGAGTCGAAGACGACGTCCTTGAGGCGGGCCTCGCGGAGGTTGAGAAAGTCGATCTTGCCGCCGCGGACCACGACCCGCTCCAGGACGGCGCCGTGGAGCTGGGTGCCGCCGAGGCGGGGGTCGATCAGCTCGACGTCACGGAACGTGGACTCGGCCAGATAGGTGCCGACGCCCCGCAGGCCGGTGAGGACCGAGTCCAGCACCCGGGCCCGGCCCAGGGCCGTCTCGTCCACCGCGCAGCCCGTCAGCGCGCAGTCCATGAAGCGGGCGCCCTGGCCGTCCTGCCGGGCCAGGTCCGCATCCCGGAACTCCAGCCCGTCGTAGTCGCCGTCCGGCGCCAACTCCCCGTCCGTCCAGGGCACCAGGGGCGGCAGCCGCACCTCCGGCCGCTGTGCGCCCTTCGTCCCTGCCCGGCCCGTACCCGTCGCTCTCCTCGCCATGCCCCCATGCTGCACCCCGCCACCGACAATCGGCCCGACCTGCGGAAACCGGGTCCGCAGCGGGCCGATGTCACATGTCAGGGGGTCTGTGCGGTCGTACTCACGGACAAGGTGAACCGACCCTAGGGAGACCGCGCCCCATGCACCCCATGCACCGCATCACCGTCGTCGGCGGCGGCTTCGCCGGACTCACCGCCGCGATCACCGCCGCCGAGGCAGGCGCCAAGGTCACCGTGTACGAGGCCCACCACACCCTGGGCGGCCGGGCCCGCACCGCCGAGGGGCCGTACCGGACGAACGAGGGCCCGCACGCCCTCTACAGCGGCGGCCCGCACTGGACCTGGCTCACCCAGCGGGACCTGATCGGGCCGCTCGCCCCGATCCCGCCCCTGGAGGCGGCCCGGCTGCGGCTGCGCCACCACGGCGCCCTGCGCCGCACCCCGCCCTTCGCGATGCTCAAACTGCTGCGCCCCGGCATCCGCCGGGCCCCCGTGGACACCGACTTCCTCGGCTGGGCGACCGCCATCGCCGGCGAGGAGGGTGCCCGCGCGGCCGCCAGCTACTCGGCCGTCGCTCTCTTCCACCACGACCCGGGCGCACTGTCCGCCGCCTTCGTGCAGGAGCGCCTGCGCCGGGCCACCAGGCTGCCGCCGGAGGCGCACCATCCGCGCGGCGGCTGGGCGAGTGTCATCGACCGGATGGCCGCACGCGCCTGGAACCTCGGGGTGCGGATGGAGACCCTGTCGCGGGTCGACACCCTGCCGACGGACACGCCCGTGATCGTCGCCACCTCCCTGCCCGCCGCCCGCCGGCTGCTCGGCGACGACTCACTGACCTGGCCCGGTGGCCGTACCGTCCTGCTCGACCTCGCGCTGCGCACCCGGCGCGGGGACGCCTTCGCCGTCTCCGACCTCGACGCACCCGGCTGGATCGAACGGTTCACCGCGCAGGACCGGACCCTCGCACCGGCCGGCGAGCAGCTGGTCCAGGGGCAGTTCCCGATCGGGCCCGGCGAGGCGCGCGGCGACGGCCTCGCCCGCGCCGAGACGCTGCTCGACCTGGCCTTCGAGGGGTGGCGGGAGCGGGTCACCTGGCGGCGGGAGGCCGTGGCGGACGGCCGTACGGGGGCCGTGGACCTGCCGGGGAGCAGCTGGCGGGACCGGCCCGCCGTGGACCGCGGCGACGGCGTCTACCTCGCCGGCGACCAGGTGGCGGCGCCGGGCGTGCTGTCGGAGGTGTCGTTCAACAGCGCGGTCACCGCGGTGTCGCTGATCCTCGGCCGGACCGCCCTTGACCTCAAGCATGCTTGAGGTTGAACAGTGGGGCTCCGGAGACAGCGACACGATCACTGGGGGATCCCATGCACGCCGTGCGCCTGCACGCCTTCGGGCCGGCCGAGAACCTGACCTACGAGGAGACCGAGAACCCGGTCCCCGGACCGGGTGAGGTGCGGATCGCCGTCGCCGCGGCCGGGGTGCACCTCCTCGACACGGCCCTGCGCGAGGGCCGGCAGGGCCCGCTGCCCGGACCGCCCGCCCTGCCGACCGTCCCGGGCCGTGAGGTGGCGGGGGTGGTGGACACTCTCGGCGACGGCGTGGCGGAGGCCTGGCACGGCAAGCGGGTGGTCGCCCACCTGGGGTTCGCGCCCGGCGGTTATGCCGAACTCGCCGTCACCGGCGCCGAGCGCCTGCACGAGATACCGGACGGGCTGTGCTTCGCCGAGGCCGTCGCCATGATCGGCACGGGGCGTACGGCGCTGGGGATCGCGGGGTTCGCCGAGCCGGGGCCGGACGACGTGGTCGTCGTACCGGCGGCCGCGGGCGGCATCGGCACACTACTGGTGCAGTACGCCAAGAACGCCGGAGCGACGGTGATCGGTCTGGCGGGCGGGCCGGAGAAGACCGCCCGGGTGCGGGCCGGTGGCGCCGATCTCGCCGTCGACTACATCGACCCCGGCTGGCCGGCCGAGGTCCGTGCCCATCTCGGCGGGCGGCCCGCCACGATCGTCTACGACGGCGTCGGGGGCGCGGTCGCCCGGGAGGCCGTGGCGCTGCTCGGGTCCGGCGGCCGGCATCTCGTCTTCGGCTGGTCGGCCCAGGGCATCGGGGACGGACACCAGGGGTACGTCGTCGACGGCCTCTCCGAGTCGGTGCTGGGCCCGGAGATGCTCCGGAAGGCGGGCGGCCTGCGCGCGCTCGAACTGCGCGCCCTGGCCGAGGCCGGCCTGGGCCGCCTGCGTCCGGCCGTCACCCGCTTCCCGCTCGCCGAGGCGGCCGCCGCGCACCGGGCGCTGGAGAACCGCGGCACGATCGGAAAGGTCGTGCTGGAGCCATGAGGCACTCGTCCGGCGGCAAGGACGGCAAGGACGGCAAGCCTGCACATGGGATGCGATACGCCCCGGATGCTCCTGGCCCGCCCGGTCGCGGGCCCGGTGGTCACGGCCGGGGCGTCCGGGCACGGCGCCCGGGCCGGGACGCCGGTGGCGGAGTCAGCCGGCCGACCGGCCCAGCTCGGCCAGCGGCCCGTCGCCCCGGGTGCTCCTGGCCCGCCCGGTCGCGGGCCCGGTGGTCACGGCCGGGGCGTCCGGGCACGGCGCCCGGGCCGGGACGCCGGTGGCGGAGTCAGCCGGCC
>NZ_JBIWPP010000007.1:253837-284529 GCF_044768335.1 Streptomyces sp. NPDC101151
CCGACCGGCCCAGCTCGGCCAGCGGCCCGTCGGTGAGCCGGTACACCGTCCACTCGTCCTGCGGGCGCGCCCCGAGGGCCTCGTAGAAGCCGATCGCCGGCCGGTTCCAGTCGAGCACCGCCCACTCCAGGCGCTCGTAGCCGCGCCGTACGCAGATGCGCGCCAGCTCGGTCAGCAGCGCCCGGCCGTGACCGGCGCCGCGGGCGGACGGCCGGACGTACAGGTCCACCAGGTAGACGCCCTGCACTCCGCGCCAGGTGGAGAAGCTGAGGAACCACAGCGCGAACCCGGCCGGTTCCCCGGTCTCGTCGTCCACGGCCAGGTGCGCGAACGCCGCCGGCCGTTCCCCGAACAGCGCCTCGTGCAGCTGCTCCTCGCTCGCCCGTGCCTCCTGCGGGGCCTTCTCGTACTCGGCCAGCTCACGGACCAGGGTGTGGATGACGGGTACGTCGGCGGGGGCCGCGGCGCGAATCATGAGGGGAGGGTAGCCAGCGGCCGCCCTCCCCCGTCACCCGTTCGTCTCAGTGGCGCCCGGCGACCCGGTCCGCGACCCGGGCAAGCCGTGAGGACTCCGTGCTCGGGTGGAGGAGTTCGCGCCGGTCCGCGGCGCGGTAGGTGGCGTACATGCCCTGGACGCCCAGCCAGCGGAAGGGTTCCGGCTCCCACTTGCGGACCTTGTGGTTCACCCAGGGCAGGTCCGTCAGCCCGGTGCGGCCGGCCTGGCCGGAGTCCTGCTGGACGAGGTCGCGCAGGGTGCGGGCGGCCAGGTTGGTGGTGGCGACGCCCGAGCCGACATAACCGCCCGCCCAGCCGAGGCCGGTGGCCCGGTCGAGGGTGACGGTGGCGCACCAGTCGCGCGGCACGCCGAGGACGCCGGACCAGGCGTGCTCGACGCGCACGCCCGCGAGGGCGGGGAAGAAGCGGGTCAGGATCTCCCGCAGGGCCTCGATCGTCTCCTCCTGGGTGCGGCCGTCGTTGTCGGTCCGCGAGCCGAAGCGGTACGGCACCCCGCGCCCGCCGAGCGCGATCCGTCCGTCGGCCGTGCGCTGCGCGTACATGTAGGCGTGCGCCATGTCGCCGAGCGTCTCCAGGCCGTCCCAGCCGATGGCCGCCCACTGTTCCTCGGTGAGCGGCTCGGTGGCGATCATCGAGGAGTTCATCGGCAGCCAGGTGCGCCGCTGGCCCTTCAGGGAGGCGGTGAAGCCCTCCGTGCAGCGCAGGATGTAGGGGGCGCGGACCGTGCCGTAGGGGGTCACGGCGTGCTTGGGGCGGATCTCGGTCACCGGTGTCGACTCGTGGATGGTCACACCGAGCGCCTCCACGGCCGCCGCGAGTCCCTTGACCAGCTTCACCGGGTGCAGCCGGGCGCCGTGCGGGGTCCAGGTCGAGCCCACCGCGCCGGCCACCCTGATCCGCTCGGCGGTCTGCCGGGCACCGTACAGCTCGCGGTCCTTCTCGCCGTACGACAGCTCGTGCTCGTGGAACGCCTTCAGCCGGGCCAACTGGGCGGGCGTGGTCGCCACTTCCAGCACCCCGCCCCGGTGCACGTCGGCGTCGATGCCCTCCGCCTCGGTGACCGCGACGACCTCGGCCACGGTGTCGTTCATGGCCTTCTGCAGGCGTACGGCGGCCTCGTGGCCGTGCAGCTTCGCGTACCGGTCGCGGCCCGCGATGCCGTTGTACAGCCAGCCGCCGTTGCGTCCTGAGGCGCCGTAGCCGCAGAACTTCTGCTCCAGGACGGTGATGCGGAGGAAGGGGGCGGCCTTCTTCAGGTAGTACGCCGTCCACAGTCCCGTGTAGCCGCCGCCGACGATGACGACGTCGGCGGACGCGTCCCCGGGCAGCGGCTCCCGCACCGCCGGGAGGCCGTCGTCCGCGTACCAGAAGGAGATGCCGCCGTTGACGGCACTGCTTGCCGAGCTGCTCATGCGCGGACGTTAACCCACAGCGCAGCCAGTGTCTCCTTCGGATTCCATGCTTTTCCGCGGCCTCTGACCAGCGGATACCAGCCGAGCCCGATCAGTACGGACAGGAGGTGCCCGAAGTCGGTGAAGGTGCGGCTGCCGGCGAGCGGGACGGCGTAGAACGTGAGCAGGACCGCCGCGTACAGGTACCGCCAGGGCGGCGCCATCCGGTAGGTGAGCACGGCCATGACGCCGGCCAGCGCGTAACTGACCCCGATGTCGAGGGTGTTGACCGCGGACTGCGGGGCGTGGCCGTCGTGGATCGCCTTCAGCAGGGCCAGCTCGCTGATCAGCGTGGCGAGCACGTGCGCGGCCACGCACACCGCGAGCCAGCGCAGCGTGCCGAGCCAGCGTTCGGCCTGGGCGTGGAAGACGGTGTACAGCACGGCGTACGGCACCCAGTGCCCGCCGTCGATCCACATCGCGCTGGTGATCAGCACCCGCACGGGGTTCTGCGACAGCTCGTGGATGTTGGTCGACCGCCGGCGCAGGAAGTGCTGCTCGAACTCGGGCGACATGTGGTGCAGGGCGACCGTGGTGACGAACAGGATCAGCAGCCAGACGTAGGTGCCCGGGGCGCTGCGGACGTAGGCCGCGGCCGCCCGGAGCCCACGCCGAAATCGGATGACCCGGTTCACAGACGTCAGTATGGTCGGCAAGGTGATCGAGGTGCCCGGCGAGCTGGCCGCTTCTCAGGAGAAATTCAACGGGGACGCGGGGCGGGCGTTCGTCGCGGACCTGCCGCGGCGGGCCGAGGAGTTCCTCGGACGCTGGGGGCTGCGGGTGGACGGGCCCGCGATGCACGGGGTGGCCGCGCTGGTCCTGCCGGTCGTCCGGGCCGACGGCGCCCCGGCCGCGCTCAAACTGCAGCTGCTCGACGAGGAGAGTGCGGGCGAGCCCGTGGCCCTGCGGGCGTGGGACGGGGACGGGGCCGTACGGCTGCTGGAGCACGACGAGCCGACCTGCACGCTGCTGCTCGAACGGCTGGACGAGAGCCGCATGCTGACCGGTCTGCCGGACGCGCGCGAGGCGGTCCTGGTGGTCGCCGGTCTGCTGGCCCGGCTGACGTCCGTGCCGGCCCCGGCGGGGATGCGCCGTCTGGGCGACATCGGGAGGGCGATGCTGGACCAGGTCCCCCGGGCGCTGGGCCGGATCCCGGACGGGCGGGACCGCCGGCTGGTCGCGGACTGCGCGGCCGCGGTGCGCGAGGTGCTCTCCGAGCCCGGCGACCGGCTGCTGCACTGGGACCTGCACTACGACAACGTCCTGGCGGCCGACCGGGCGAACTGGCTCGCCATCGACCCCAAGCCGCTGTCCGGCGACCCCGGCTTCGACCTGCTGCCCGCGATCGACAACCGCTACGACCCGGCCGAGACCCGCTGGCGCTTCGACGCGCTGACCGACGCGCTGGGCCTGGACCGGGAGCGGGCGCGGGCGTGGACGCTGGGGCGGGTGCTGCAGAACTGTCTGTGGGAGCTCGAAGACAACGCGGCCGGGTGCCCGTTGGCGGATGTGCAGCTGGAGATCGGGCGGGCGCTGCGCGGGGGCTGACACGCCGCCGGACGGCGTATCCGGCCCACCACGGGATAAATCGGCCATACCGTACCCGATATGAAGAGATGTCACATCGCATATCTCGCGTGCACCGCCGCGCTCGTCGGCACCGGACTGGGCATGGCCCCCGCGGCCGCCGCCCACAAGACCCTGCTGGTCCACCCGGGCGAATCGATCCAGAAGGCGGTGGACGCCGCACAGGCCGGAGACACCGTCCTCGTGCTCGGCGGCACCTATCACGAGAGCGTCAAGATCAGCACACCCCGGGTGACCCTGCGGGGCGTGGGCGAGCAGACGGTGATCAAACCCGTCGGCAAGAAGGCCGCCGCGAAGACCGCGAACAGCTGCACCGACGGCGGCAACGGCATCTGTGTGGTGGGCACCAAGACCAAGAACGTCGAGGGCGTCACCGTCGAGGACCTGACCGTGACCGGCTTCACCCGGGCGGGTGTGTTCGGCATGGCGACGGACGGCATGACCGTGCGCCGGGTGTACGCCGTCAAGAACGCGGTGTGGGGCATCGCCCAGGAGCGGTCGGTACAGGCTCGCCTCCTGCAGAACTACGCGCGTGACAACGGTGACGCGGGCATCTTCCTCGCCAACACCATCACGGAGGAGGCGGGCGCCGCGGACGCCGGCCGGACGCTGGTCGAGCGGAACCGGGTCGAGGGCAACCGGATCGGCGTCACCGTGCGGCGGCTGCGCAACCTCGCCGTCGCGAGCAACTACGTGACGGGCAACTGCGCCGGGGTGTTCGTCGTCGGCGACGAGAACAAGCCCAAGGCCGGCGACCTGACCGTCGCCTACAACCGCATCACCCAGAACAACAAGTCCTGCCCGAAGACCGATCGGCTGCCCGCGCTCCAGGGCTCCGGGATCGTCCTGACGGGCACCGAGAACACCCGGGTGACCGGGAACAAGGTCACGGGCAACTCCGGCAAGTCGCCGCTGTCGGGCGGCATCGTTCTGTTCAAGAGCTTCGTGGGCGTGACCAGCGACAAGAACACGATCGAAGCGAACGCGCTGCAGAGCAACTCCCCGGCGGACCTGGTGAACACGGACACGGGCAAGGACAACAGCTTCCAGCGCAACTCCTGCCGGGCCTCCCAGCCCGCGGGTCTGTGCTGACCGCCCGACCGCTGCCGCTGCTGGACCGACGAAGGCCGACGAAAGAGAGAGGGCGGCAGATGACGTCCGCTGAAACAGCCCCACCGCCACCCATGCGGCTGCGCGAACTCGTGTTCGGCGCGGCCTGTGCCGCCGCCGTCCGGGCGGCCGCCCGGCTGGGCGTCGCCGACGCCGTCGAGGACACCCCGATGGCCGTCGAGGACCTCGCGGCCGCGGTGAAGACCGAACCGAAGCCGCTGCGCCGGCTGCTGCGCGCCCTGTCCTGCTACGGCGTCTTCGCCGAGCAGCCGGACGGCACGTTCGCGCACACCGACATGTCACGGCTGCTGCGCGAGGACGACCCGAACAGCCTGCGCGCCATCGCCCTGTGGTGCACCGAACCCTGGACCTGGGACGCCTGGCCCCTGCTCGACGAGGCGGTGCGCACCGGCAGGAACGTCGTGGAGGACCTCTACGGCAAGGAGTTCTTCGCCTACCTCAACGAGGACGCTCCGGAGTCCGCGGACGTCTTCAACCGCGCGATGACCCGCTCCAGCGAGCAGTCGGCGCGGGAGGTGGCGGCCCTGCTGGACCTGTCCGGGAGCACCTCGGTCGCGGACCTCGGCGGCGGCCAGGGGCACGTGGTGGCCTGCCTGCTGGACAAGTACCCGGCCATGCACGGCGCTCTGCTCGACCTGCCCCGGGTGGTCGAGAACGCCCTGCCGCGGCTGCGCGAGGGCGGCGACCTCGCGCATCGCGCGCGGATCGTGCCCGGCGACGTCCGGGAGGCCGTCCCGGTCCAGGCCGACGTCTACATCATCAAGAACATCCTGGAGTGGGACGACGAGAGCACGGCCCGGTTGCTGCGCAACGTCGTCGAGGCGGGCGGCCCCGGCACCCGGGTCGTCGTCATCGAGAACCTGGTGGACGACACCCCCTCGATGCGCTTCAGCACCGCCATGGACCTGCTGCTGCTCCTCAATGTCGGCGGGGCCAAGCACACCACCGACAGCATGGTGGGCAGGCTGACCGCGGCGGGCCTCACGGTGGACGGCATCCGGCCGGTCAACCCGTACCTGCACGCCTTCGAGTGCCACGTGCCCGGCTGACGGGGACATCCGGGCACAGAGCACCGGCCGCCGGGCCCGCGACGCTGCGGGCCCGGCGGCCGGTGGCCGTCCGGAGGGGCCGTACGGCTCAGTCGCGCTCCCAGAGGTAGAAGCGCTGTGCCATCGCGTCCTTGGGGGACCTCCAGGTCTCCGGGTCGTACGCGCTGACGTACGCGGACAGGCGCTCGCTGACGTCCCGGAACTCGGGGTGGCTCGTCACCTTGGCGATGGCGGGTCCCGGCTCGCGCTCGGACTCGATGAGGTGCATGTACACGTCGCCGAACTGGAAGAGGCTGCGCCGCACGACACCGACGAGGTGGGGCAGCTCTCCGCGGTCGGAGTCCTCGAACACCTTGGCGATGTCCGGGGCGGAGCCCGGGGCCATCCGGGCGACGATCAAAGCCTGATGCATGGGGGTTGCTCCTCCGTCCGGTTCAGTCGGCCAGGGCCGGGGCCGGCCGGTGTCCGGCGGCGGCCTTCTCGATCTTGTCCCGGATGAGGTCCATCTGGACCTTGGAGTTCCGGTTGATGTTGTCGGTCATCCAGTCGTCGTCGACCGGGGCCTCCGGCTTCATCGCGAAGTCCTGTGTCCAGACCATCCGGGTACCGGCGGGCACCTCCTCGTACCGCCAGTGGATGTCCATGTGGGCGAAGGGACCGGTCTCGACGCGGCGGGCCTTCACGGTGAGGGTGTCGCGGTCGGGCTCGCGCTCGGAGACCCAGCTCCAGACGGTGCCGTTGTCGTCCGGGTGCATGGTCAGCCTGAACGTCGTCTTCTTCCCCTCCCGGGAGAGGATCTCGACGGACGCGTACTCGCTGAACAGCTGGGGCCAGTGCTCCAGGTCGTTGGTCATGTCCCAGACCAGGTCCAGCGGTGCGGCGATGGTGATCTCGTTCTGCGTGTGTCCTGCCATCTCAGGCTCCTGCCATCAGAGTGCTGTTGACGAGGTCGAGGAACTGCCGGGGCGTCTTGCAGCGCTCCGCGTCGGGCGGCATCGGGGTGCCGTGCGTGTTCTCCAGCTCGCCCACGATGCCGAGCAGGCCGAGCGAGTCGACGCCGAGCGCGTCGAAGCCGGACTCGCCCCGCTCCATCAGCGCGTCCGGGGCGACGGTGACCCCGGCCGCCTTCTTCATCAGCGCGGCCAGTTCTTCCACGGTGATCTGTGCGGTCATGTGATTCCCTCCTGTACTCCTAGGCGTTGACGGCGCCGTGCCGGAGCACGAGCGCCGAGTTCGACCCCATGAGTCCGCGGCTGAGCACCAGCGCCGTACGCAGCTCGGCAACGCGAGCGCGGCCGGTCACGAGGTCGAGGTCGTGGCAGACGTCGAAGACGTTCGGGGTGGGCGGGATCAGTCCGTGCTCCAGCGAGAGCACGGCCGCCGCGGTGTCCAGCACGGGCGCCGCGCAGTAACCCCGTCCGATTCCGGTCTTCGGCGCCGTGACCGGCACCCGGGCTCCGTGCGCGCCGAGGGCGTCGGCGAGCGCGAGAGCCTCGGCACGGTCCGCCTCCGGCACCCCGAGGGCGTCGGCGAAGACGACGTCGACCTCCTCCGGAGCACAGCCGGCCTCGTCCAGTGCCTGCCGGATGGCATGGGCGAGACCGTCCCGGGACTCCGCCCAGCGGGAGGCACCGGTGAAGGTGGCCGCGTGCCCGGCGACGAAGGCCCGGACGTCGGCGCCACGCTCGCGGGCGGCCGGCTCCGCCTCCACCACGAGCATCGCGCCGCCCTCGCCCGGCACGAAACCGCAGGCGGCATCCGTGAACGGGCGATAGGCGCGGGACGGGTCGGCCACCCGGCTCAGCTCCTCGTAACCGAGCTGGCAGACCATCGAGTACGGCGCCAGCGGCGCCTCGGTGGAACCCGCCACGATCACGTCGGTGCCGCGCCGCACCGCCCGTGCCGCGTGCGCGAGGGCGTCCAGGCCGCCGGCCTCGTCGGAGGCGACGACCGAGCAGGGGCCCTTGAACCCGCGGCGGATGGAGATCTGGCCGGTGCTCGCGGCGTAGAACCAGGCGATGGACTGGTACGGGCCGACGAACCGGCTGCCCTTGCCCCACAACCGCTGCAGCTCGCGCTGGCCGAACTCACCGCCGCCGGACCCGGCGGCGGTGACCACACCGATGGAGTACGGCTGCCCGGAGGTGTCGGCCTGCCCGAGCCGGGCGTCCTCCAGGGCGAAGTCGGCCGCGGCCATGGCGAAGTGCGTGAACCGGTCGGTCTGGACGAGGAACCGCTCCTCGATCGTCACCGCCGGATCGAAGGCGCGGACTTCACCGGCCACCTTCATCGGAAGGTGCTCACAGCCCTCGCGAGTGATCCTGTCGAGGACGCTGAGGCCTTCCTGGGTGGCCTTCCAGAAGGTGTCGGTGCTGGTGCCGTTGGGCGCGACCACCCCGATCCCGGTGACGGCCGCGCGCCGGTCATGCGGTTCGCTCATCGTGTCCTCTCCCTCGTCCGGTCCCTCGTTCTGGTCAGGACCACCGCGGACTGGAAGCCCCCGAACCCGCTGCCCACGGACAGGACGCTGGTCAGCTTCCGTTCGCGGGCGACGCGCGGGACGTAGTCCAGGTCGCACTCGGGGTCGGGGGTCTCGTAGTTCGCGGTCGGGGGTACGACCTGCTTGGCGAGGGCCAGCACGCAGGCGACCACCTCGATCGCCCCGATCGCCCCGAGGGAATGACCCACCATCGACTTGATGGAGCTCATGGGGGTGTCGTAGGCGTGGTGGCCGAGCGCCCGCTTCACGGCCGCCGTCTCGTGGCGGTCGTTCTGCCGGGTGCCGGAGCCGTGGGCGTTGACGTAGTCGATCGCTGTGGGGTCGAGCCGGGCGTGGTCGAGTGCGGTCTCGATCGCCCGGGCCATCTCCAGGCCCTCGCTGGTCAGGCCGGTCATGTGGTAGGCGTTGCCGAAGGTGGCGTAGCCGCCCAGCTCGCAGTACACGTGCGCGCCTCGGGCCCGCGCGTGTTCCAGCTCCTCCAGGACGAGCACCGCACCGCCCTCGCCCATGACGAAGCCGTCACGGTGGTTGTCGAAGGGCCGGGAGGCGTGTGCCGGGTCGTCGTTGTTCGGGGAGGTGGCCTTGATCGCGTCGAAGCACGCCATGGTGATCGGGGAGATCGGCGAGTCCGACGCGCCCGCTATGCAGATGTCGGCGCGGCCCTCCTCGACGGTGTGGAAGGCGTATCCGACCGCGTCCAGGCCCGAGGTGCAGCCCGTGGAGACGGTCTGCACCGGACCCTGGGCGCCGAATCGTTCCGCCACCGCCGAGGCGACCGTGCTCGGCGAGAACGCCCGGTGCAGATGGGCGTCCGCCTCCTGATGGTCGACGTCCCAGCGCTGCCCACGGTGGCTGACCAGGACGTAGTCGTGCTCCAGGCGGGTGGTGCCACCGACCGCGGTGCCCACCGAGACCCCGATCCGCCAGGGATCCTCCCGGGCCAGGTCGAGACCCGAGTCCCGGACGGCCTCCTGGCCGGCGACCAGGGCGAACTGAATGTAGCGGTCCGCCCGGGCGACCTGGTCCGCGTCCAGGCCGAGCGCCGCCGGGTCGAAGTCGCACTCGGCAGCGATCTGCGAACGCAACCCCGTGGGATCGAAGAAGGTTATGCCCCGCGTCGCGGTCCGGCCGTCGGCTAGCAGATCCCAGAATGCCGGTACGCCGATGCCGCCCGGAGCAACGATGCCTATGCCAGTGATCGCCACGCGCCGGGTCATGAGCTGACCCGACCCCGGTCGGCCGCGTGCACGGCACCCGCCTCGGCGGGCTCGGTGACCACCGCGGCGGCCCCGATGACCTCCGTCTCCTCGGTGTCGACATGGCCCAGCTGAGGCCGCGGGGCCAGCGGACCCAGGTGGAAGACGATCCGCGCCTCCACCTTGCCGACGTTGCGGAAACGGTGCCGCATGTGGGCCGGGATCATCAGGCCCTGCTCGGGCCGCAGCGTGTGCGGCTCGTCGTCCAGGTCCACCTCCAGCTGCCCGCAGACGACGTAGACGAACTCCTCGGAGTACGGGTGATAGTGCTCACCGATGCGGTCACCGGGCTGCACGATGGCCACGCCCATGAAGCCGCTGGTGGAGCCGACCGTGGCCGGGGTGAGCATGGCGCGCAGGTCGCCACCTCGCCGGACGTTGGGCTCGACCTCACTGAGGTCCACGATTTTGGGACGGGGTTTGATGGACAACGTTTCCTCCGTTGGGTGTCTGCGTCGGCGCCCGGCGCCGGGGGGACCCGGCCGCCGGATCAGGCGTCCGGCGCGTGGCGGTCGGTGATCAGGTCCATACGGGCGGCCTCGGCGTCGAGCAGCTCCCGCACCTCGGCGGCCACCCGGGAGTCCCGCGGCAGCTCGTCGGCGTCCCGGTCGCCGCGCAGGTCGACCAGCCGCACCACGACGTCGTCCCGCTGGAAGACCGTGCTGCGCAGCACCGGGCTCGCCGGATCGTCCGCGGCCGCGGAGTCGGCCTGGGCGATCAGCTCGGCAAGCCTCATCCCGCCGCCGGGCCGGGCCTGGTAGCACAGCGCCTGCCGCTTCCCCTCCGGCCGGTCCTGAGCACTCACGTGGTGCACGGCCGGCAGCGCCGCCCGGGTGAAGAACATCCGGGCCGAGTCCTGGTCGTCGAGATCCCGGTCCTGCTCCAGATACGGATTGATCGCCTCCTCGACCGCCCGCACCTCCGGCTGCCGGGCCACGTGCCGCAGCGCCGCGAGCAGGTCGCCCCGTACCTCGATCGCCCGCACCACCCGGTTGCCGTGCATGAACAGCGAGGTCCGGCACAGCCGTGTGGTGTCGTCCACCCGGGCATCGGGCGAGGCGTAGTCCGCGAGGATCTTCGCGACCTTCTCCTCGCTGCCCGGCTTGACCGTGAAGGTCAGCGCGTGCCGGATCACCCCGTCGCCGATGCGCGGGTGGGCCTGCAGCCTGCGCTCCGCCGACTGCTTCTGCCCGGCGGCGCCGCCGGTCTCGCGCACGATGTGGAAGCGCAGCGACCGGGTGTCACGGACGCAGCTGTGCAGCGGCTGCACCATCCGCACGTGCTCCTCGCTGTTCACCCAGGTGAGGAACGGCGGGGCACTCTCCCACTCACTCGTGATGAGCCATTGGGACGGATTCTCGATGGACTGGCAGAGTTGGTCGCTGACATGGCCCGGCACGGACGCAACCTGGTTGCACAGCTGCTCGTACGCCTCGAGGAACTGCTGCTGTGCGCCGTCGTAGACATCGACCAGAAGGACGACCCGGAGCCGGGAGCCGTCGAACACGGACTGGGAGACACGCTTCGACACCTCGCGTGTCGTTTCTGAAAGACGTTCAGACGTCGTGGTCATCCTGCACACATCTCCTTCGCGGGGCAGAGGCCGACGCCCGCCGCGGGGGACGCGACGGCAGCGTTCCTTGATCCTGTGCCGGTCCCCACAAGCCCGCGACTCGTATGAACCACGCGGGTGATTGGGCACGCGGCGCCACCGCCACCGGGCATGAGAACTCACAGGCGCCTCATACGCGCACCCCTGCCTCTGGAGGCTTCGATGCATCAAAAAGCCGACCACCGGGTCCCCGTCCTCATCGTGGGCGGCTCTCTGGTGGGGCTGTCCATGTCCGTGTTCCTGGGCCGTCTCGGTGTGCGCCACATGCTGGTCGAGCGGCACTCCGGGACCTCGATCCACCCGCGTGGCCGAGGCAACAACGTCCGGACGATGGAACTGTTCCGAGTGGCCGGCATCGAGCCGGACATCAAGGCGGCAGCCTCACTCCTCGCGGACAACCACGGCATCCTGCAGACGCCGACACTCGCCGGCGACGCCGGCGAATGGCTGTTCAAGAACATCGACCCGGGCGGCGGACTCGCCCGGTTCAGCCCCACCGCCTGGTGCCTGTGCAGCCAGAACGACCTCGAACCCGTCCTCCTGGACAGCGCCCGGGAACTCGGCGGCGACCTCCGTTACTTCCACCAGATGGAGTCCTTCGAACAGGACGCCGACGGAGTGACGGCGACCGTCCTGGACCGCGCCACCGAGGAGCGGTACACCGTCCGCGCGGACTACCTGGTCGCGGCCGACGGCCCCCGCAGTCCCGTCCGGCACGCACTCGGCATCGGCCAGACGGGCCCCGGCGACCTCTTCGCGAACGTCAGCGTCACCTTCCGCTCCGCCTCTCTCGCCGAGGTCGTCGGTGACCGCCGCTTCATCTGCTGCTACCTCACCCACCCGGACGCCGACGGCGCCCTGCTGCCCGTCGACAACAAGGAGCGCTGGGTCTTCCACGCCCCCTGGCACCCCGAGCACGGCGAAACGCTGGAGGAGTTCACCGAGGAGCGTCTCCGGCGCCACATCAGCCGGGCCGTGGGCGTCCCCGATCTCGACGTGAAAATCACCGGAAAGGCGTCCTGGCGAGCGGCCGAACGGGTCGCCGACCGCTATGCGTCCGGCCGGGTCTTCCTCGCCGGCGACTCCGCCCACGAGATGTCCCCGACCGGCGCCTTCGGTTCCAACACGGGCATCCAGGACGCCCACAACCTGGCCTGGAAGCTGGCCGCCGTGCTCGACGGCTGGGCCGGACCCGGCCTGCTGGAGACCTACGACACCGAACGCCGCCCGGTCGCCCTCGCCACCAGCGCCCGCGCCTCCGCCCGCTCCGTCGAGCACAGCCACCCCGGCTTCGCCCCCGCCCCCGGTGTCGGCATCGGCAAACGCGGCGGCATCCTCAACGTCGTCCTCGGCTACCGCTACCCCCACGGCGCCGCCCTCGGCACCGGCCCCGAGCAGCCCGTCGTACCCGACGGCCTGGACCTGACCGGACAGCCCGGCACCCGCGCCCCGCACCTGTGGCTGCGCCGCGCCGCACAGCGCCTGTCCACCCTCGACCTGTACGAACGCTCCCTGGTCCTGCTCGCCGACGCCCCGGACGACGCGGGCTGGCACGAGGCGGCCCGCCGCGTCGCCGACGCGGAGGGAGTACGGCTCGACGCGTACCGGATCGGCCCGGGCGCCGACGCGGACCTGATGTACGACACCGAGGACAGCGACTGGGCCCGGCTCCACGGCACCACCGCCGACGGCGCGGTCCTGGTACGGCCGGACGGATTCGTGGCCTGGCGGGCGACGGGAGCGGTGCCGGATCCCGAAGGGACGCTGCGGCAGGTGCTGCGGACCCTGCTGCAGTCCGCCTGACCCGGCCCGGCCTGCCCCGATCCGGCCCGGCCTGCGGAGATACGGAGAAGGCCACCCGCGCCCTGGAGCGCGGGTGGCCTTCGTCCTGCCGAGCCCCCTGTCGGATTCGAACCGACGACCTTCGCTTTACAAGAGCGGCGCTCTGACCAGCTGAGCTAAGGAGGCCTGCGCGCGTACCGCGCACGTGCCTGTGCAGTGTACCCACGTCCCGACGCGGCCCCGTCGAAAATTTCCGCGAAGTTCACAGTGGTCCGGGTACTGACAGACCGAGTGAACGCCAGGTACCGTCCTGAGCCAGTTCACTCATGTGGACTACACCAACCACCTTCCTACAACGGATCGTCCGGCACGTTCCTGCCGGTAGAAGGGGGCCCATTCATCATGGCCACTGTCACGTTCGACAAGGCGACCCGGATCTACCCGGGTTCCACGAAGCCCGCCGTCGACGCTCTCGACATCGCGATCGAGGACGGCGAGTTCCTCGTCCTGGTCGGCCCGTCGGGGTGCGGAAAGTCCACCTCGCTCCGGATGCTCGCGGGGCTGGAGGACGTCAACGGCGGCGTCATCCGCATCGGTGACCGCGACGTCACGCACCTGCCGCCCAAGGACCGGGACATCGCCATGGTGTTCCAGAACTACGCGCTCTACCCGCACATGTCGGTCGCCGACAACATGGGCTTCGCGCTCAAGATCGCCGGCGTCAACAAGGCGGAGATCCGGCAGAAGGTCGAGGAGGCCGCGAAGATCCTCGACCTCACCGAGTACCTGGACCGCAAGCCGAAGGCGCTCTCCGGCGGTCAGCGCCAGCGTGTCGCCATGGGCCGCGCCATCGTCCGTGAGCCGCAGGTCTTCCTCATGGACGAGCCGCTGTCCAACCTGGACGCCAAGCTCCGTGTGTCGACGCGTACGCAGATCGCGTCCCTGCAGCGCCGTCTCGGCATCACCACCGTCTACGTCACCCACGACCAGGTCGAGGCCATGACGATGGGCGACCGGGTGGCCGTGCTCAAGGACGGCCTCCTCCAGCAGGTCGACTCGCCTCGCAACATGTACGACAAGCCCGCGAACCTCTTCGTCGCCGGCTTCATCGGCTCGCCCGCCATGAACCTGGTCGAGGTCCCGATCACCGACGGCGGTGTGAAGTTCGGCAACAGCGTCGTCCCCGTCAACCGGGACGCCCTGACGGCCGCCGCCGACAAGGGTGACCGCACGGTGACCGTAGGTGTCCGGCCCGAGCACTTCGACGTGGTCGAGCTGGGCGGCGGCGCCGCCACCTCCCTGTCCAAGGACTCCGAGGACGCCCCGGCCGGTCTCGCCGTCTCCGTGAACGTGGTCGAGGAACTGGGCGCCGACGGCTACGTCTACGGCACCGCCGAGGTCAGCGGCGAGGTCAAGGACCTGGTCGTCCGTGTCAACGGGCGCCAGGTGCCGGAGAAGGGCGCCACGCTGCACGTCGTGCCCCGTCCGGGCGAGACCCACGTGTTCTCGACCTCCACGGGCGAGCGACTCTCCGACTGACCAGCTGAGCAGCGCGTATGCGCCGAGGTTGACGAAAGGGCCCCGCGAACTGCCGCGGGGCCCCTTTCGCTGCCGAGATATACCCCGGCAGAGCGATCATTTCGGGCGTCGCACGTCAACCCTTTACCCAGAAAGAAGCGCGTTCTCATCCCCCATAAGGGTGACTAAATGTCGCCAAATCATCACCGGGCGCTACCCTCACACGCGTGAAGCACTCCACCAACCCTCAGACGCGACGCGGCCACCGGGGCGGCCCTGCCCGCCACATCGGCCGCACTCTCGCCCTCGTCCTGCCCGTCTTCCTGGTGCTCTCCGGAACCCTCGCGGTCACCCGGGTCAACTGGACGGGGAGCCCTTCCTCGGTGCTCACCGCCTCGGACGTCTCCTCGGCGGAGGTCCCCACCGACGCGGTCTCACGCGCCCCGCAGGACGTGCTCCGCGACCAGCTGATGACCGAGCTGCAGGACAAGAACCCGGGGGTGGTCCTCACCCACCTCCAGCAGGCCGTCAACGGGCACCCCTCGCTGGCCAAGCACTGCTCCTCCATCGCCCGCGCCCTGGGCAGGGCAGCGGTGCGCATCTACGGCCCCACGCGCGCGCAGTCGTACGCCCGCCCGGTCTGCGACACCGCCTTCGCCAGCGGCGTCCTGGCCGCGCACAGCTGAACGGCGGCGGGGACGCAGGTAACGGCTGCTTGAGGAGTCTGTTGCGGTCGGAATCCCGGCCGGGGCGCCACGTACAGTTCGGGGCATGACCCATCCGAACGCCGCGTCGCGCCCCACTCAAGCCGTTGTCCTGGCCGGTGGCCAGGGCTCACGGCTGCGTCCCTACACCGACGACCGGCCCAAGCCGATGGTCGAGATCCCCGGTACGGGAACTCCGATCATCGGCCACCAGCTGGCCTGGCTCGCCGAAGAGGGCGTGACGGACGTGGTGGTCTCGTGCGGCCACCTCGCCGAGGTTCTGCAGAAGTGGCTGGACTCGGCCGACCTGCCCGTGTCCGTCACCACCGTGGTGGAGACGGAGCCCCTCGGCCGCGGCGGCGGCCTCAAGTACGCCGCCACGCATCTCCCCCACCCGGACCGGCCCTGGTACGCCACCAACGGCGACATCTGGACCCGCTTCTCCCTGCGGGACATGGCCGACTTCCACACCGAGCGTGGCGCCGTCGCGACCTTGGCACTGGCCAGGCCGCGCATTCCCTGGGGTGCCGTGAAGACCGACGGGTTCGGGCACATCACCGACTTCATCGAGGCTCCGCCGTCGACGTTCGAGATCAACGCCGGCGTGTACGTCTTCTCGCCCGAGTTCGGCACGATGCTGCCCGAGCGCGGGGATCATGAGCGGACCACGTTTCCCCGGCTGGCCCGGGAGCGGAAGCTGGCCGGGTTCCCCATTCCGCAGGGTGCTTACTGGCGAGCCATCGACACGGCCAAGGATCTGACCGAGGCGGCCAAGGAACTGTCCGCGCTGGGTCGCTGACCAGCACCGCTCCGCACATCGCCTGCGCACATCAAAGGGCCCCGTACCTTCGGTAGTACGGGGCCCTTTGAGTCTTCCCGGCGCTAGCCCAGCAGGCCGCCCACCAAGCCCGGCTGGCCGGAGGAGGAGCTGGTGCCGCCGGACGACGTGCCGCCCGTCGTCGTACCACCGGTGCTTGTCGGACCCGCCGTCGTGCTCGGGGCGCCGCCCGTCGGGGACGACGGGCGGGACGGAACCTGGCCCGTGGTGCCCTGGGTCTGCGTGGGCGTCGTGGTGGTGGCGCCGGCACTGCGGCTCGCACCCGGGGTCGCGACCGCCCCGGAGGGACTCGCACCGGCCGTGGCACCGCCCGTGGGTGAGGCGGAGGCCGACGGCGTCTTCCGGTGCCCCTGGCCGGGCTCCTGGGGCAGCGAGGAGCCCGGCAGGTTGTTGCGGGGGGCCTCACCGGGGCCGGGGACGACCACACGGCTGGAGTCGCGTACGGCGCCGCCGAGCAGCGAGCCGGCGAGCAGGGTGAGGCCGACGGTGACAGCCGTGACGAGGGCGCCGCGGCGCAGGACGTAGCGGCGCAGCTCCCAGATGTCGGAGCGGGGGCCGAGCCGGCGCCAGGCGCTGCCGGCGAGGCGGCCGTCGATCGAGTAGACGGGGGCACCGGCGATGATCAGCGGGGACCAGGCGGCGAGGTAGATGATGTCGGGGGCGTCGTAGGCGGGGACCGTCTTCCAGCTGACGGTGACGATCAGGGCAGCGGAGAGCAGGGCGCCGACCACGGCGGCGACACGCTGCCAGCAGCCGAGCACGGTCAGGACGCCCACGACCACCTGGAAGAAGGCGATGACCAGGCCGGAGCCGACCGGGTGGTGCAGGGCGAACAGGCGCAGGGGCTCGGCGACTTCCCAGGGGTGCAGGGTGTTGAGCCACGTGACCATGGAGCCGCGCTTGCCGCCGTCGAAGTAGACGGGGTCGCACAGCTTGCCCATGCCGGCGTAGATGGAGATGAAGCCGAGGAAGATGCGCAGGGGGAGCAGGACGACGCCCAGGTTCATGCGGCGGCCCGGGAAGTAGGCGTGCCTGGCCGGGTCGTCGCCGTGGCGCCTGGCGGGGCGTTCGCCCGACGCGTCCTCGTAGTCGTCGAACTCGTCGTCCGCGAACTCGTCGTCGGCGAACTCGTCGTTCGTGAACTCGTCGTTCGTGAACTCGTCGTCGCCGTAGGCCGGTTCGTCGTAGACGCTGTCGACCGTGCGCATGTGGGGCAGGAGTCGGGTGCCGTCGTCGGGCGCGGTGCGCTGGTGGCCGACGACGGGGGTCTCGACGGTCTGGTCGAGGTCGCCGTAGGCGTCCGCGTAGCCGGTCCCGACCCGTGGGATGACCTGAGTGGCGCCGGACTCGGCAGGCTCCTCGGCGTGCCGGACGCTGCTGCCCCGCACGGCCTGGAGCAGCCGGTGCGCGCCAGTGTCGTCGGGGGCGGACTTGCCGCTCCACACGACCGGGCGGCGGCGGCCGGGCGCGGCGGCGGCGGCCCGGCCCGCCGTGCCCACGACCGGCATGCGGGCGGCGTTCTGGGTGGCGCTCAGGTGCCGGGCGATCCGCGGGGATTGGCTGCGCTTCGCCGACGCGCCCAGCTGCACGCGGAAGCTGACGTGACTGACGATGACCTGCGCCGGATCGCTCGGCACCTTCACCATGCTCAGCGCGGGAGCGTCGTCGTATCCCGACGAGCGGTCCCCCGTGGGTGTGCGGGGTGTTCTGGTGTCCACACTCATCTAACCGAGTGACCTGGAGTTAGGACACTGCGTCTGAACGGGTGGAAGTGTCCAGACCGCGTCAAAGCCGCCCAGGGCGGCGAAATTACCCCGTACGAGTGAGGTTGCGGACGCTTGTTCAGACCCGTCGGCGCGCCGCCTCATACAGCACGATCCCCGCCGCCACACCCGCGTTCAAGGACTCCGCGCCACCCGGCACGGGGATCCGCACCCGGTGGTCGCAGCGCCCCTCTTGTCCGCCGCCCTTGCACGCTGCGCTGCTGCGGACGGCCGCGCCGGCCTCCGGCCGGCGGACTCCACCCCGCCAGCGCGGACCGCCGTCAGCTCCGCCGGCTTGCCGCCTCATACAGCACGATCCCCGCCGCCACACCCGCGTTCAAGGACTCCGCGCCACCGGGCATGGGGATCCGCACCCGGTGGTCGCAGGTCTCTCCGACCAGGCGGGACAGGCCCTTGCCCTCGCTGCCGACCACGATGACCACGGGGCCCCCCAGGGCCGCCAGGTCGCGGAGCTCGACCTCACCGTCGGCGGCGAGGCCGACGATCGTGATGCCGGCCTTCTTGTAGGCCTCCAGGGCCCGGGTGAGGTTGGTGGCACGGGCGACCGGCGTGCGGGCGGCCGCACCGGCGGAGGTCTTCCAGGCGCCGGCGGTCATGCCGGCCGAGCGGCGCTCGGGCACGACCACGCCGTGGCCGCCGAAGGCGGAGACGGAGCGGACGACGGCGCCGAGGTTGCGCGGGTCGGTGACGCCGTCGAGCGCGACGATCAGCGGGTCCTCGCCGTCGTCGTAGGCGGCCGCGGTGAGGTCCTCCGGGTGCGCGTACTCGTACGGCGGGACCTGCAGGACCAGGCCCTGGTGGTTCAGGCCGTTCGTCATGCGGTCCAGCTCGGGGCGCGGGGCCTCCATGAGGTTCATGCCGCCGCGGTCGGCGACGAGCTGAAGCGCCTCGCGGACGCGCTCGTCGTTGTCGATGAACTGCTGGACGTAGAGGGTCGAGGCGGGGACGCCCTCGCGGAGCGCCTCCACCACCGGGTTACGGCCGACGACCAGCTCGGAGGACGACTTGCCGCCCCGGCCCCTGGCCACCGGCCGGCGCACGGACTGCTTCGCCTTGGCGTTGGCGACGCGGTTCTTCTTGTGGCCCTTGCGCATCTCGGCGGGCGGGGTCGGACCCTTGCCCTCCAGGCCCTTGCGCCGCTGGCCGCCACTGCCGACCTGCGCGCCCTTCTTGCCGGACATGCGGCGGTTGTTCGCGGCCATGAGTTACCTGTCTCTGCTCTCTCGGGTGAAGCTTTCGTACGTACGTCTTATGCAGTGTGCCGCCCGGAGGGCCGGGCGGCACAGTCGATCAAGCAGGTGGCTAGCGGCCGAGGCTCCAGCGCGGGCCCTGCGGGCTGTCCTCGATGACGAGTCCGGACCGGCCCAGCTGGTCCCGGATGGCGTCGGCCGTGGCCCAGTCCTTGCGGCTGCGGGCGGACTCGCGCTGGTCCAGGACGAGCCGTACGAGGTTGTCGACCACACCGTGCAGGTCTTCGCCCTGGTCGGACTCGCCGGCCCAGTGCGGGTCGAGCGGGTCGAGGCCGAGGACGCCGAGCATGGCCCGCACCTCGGCGAGGCGGGCGACGGCGGCCTCCTTGTCGTCGGCGGCCAGCGCGCTGTTCCCCTGCCGGACGGTGGTGTGCACGATGGCGAGCGCCTGCGGCACGCTCAGGTCGTCGTCCATCGCCTCGGCGAAGGCGGGCGGGACCTCGGGAGAGGGCTCCACGACTCCCCCGGCCAGCTCCACCACGCGCTGTACGAAGCCCTCGATCCGGGCGAACGCCGACTCGGCCTCGCGCAGCGACTCCTCGCTGTACTCGATCATGGAGCGGTAGTGCGGGGTGCCGAGGTAGTAGCGCAGCACGACCGGGCGCCATTGCTTGACCATCTCGGAGACCAGGACGCTGTTGCCGAGCGACTTGGACATCTTGTCGCCGGCCATGGTGACCCAGGCGTTGTGCACCCAGTACTGGGCGAACTCGTCGCCGTAGGCCTTGGCCTGGGCGATCTCGTTCTCGTGGTGCGGGAAGATCAGGTCGAGGCCGCCGCCGTGGATGTCGAAGGCGGTGCCGAGGTACTTGTGCGCCATCGCCGAGCACTCCAGGTGCCAGCCGGGACGGCCGGGCCCCCAGGGCGTCGGCCAGGTCGGCTCGCCGGGCTTGGCGGACTTCCACATCGCGAAGTCGCGCGGGTCCCGCTTGCCGGTCTCGCCCTCGCCGGACGGCTGCAGCAGGTTGTCCAGCTCCTGCCGGGACAGCTCCAGGTACCGCGGGAAGGACCGTACGTCGAAGTAGACGTTGCCCTCGGCCTCGTAGGCGTGGCCGCGCTCGATCAGGCCCTGCATCATCTCGACCATCTCGGGCACATGGCCGGTGGCGCGCGGCTCGTAGGTCGGCGGCAGGCAGCCGAGTGCCTGGTAACCGTCGTTGAAGGCGCGCTCGTTCTCGTACCCGATCGACCACCAGGGCCGCTTCTGCTCGCGGGCCTTGGCGATGATCTTGTCGTCGATGTCGGTGACGTTCCTGATGAACGTCACCTCGTAGCCGCGGTACTGGAACCAGCGGCGCATGATGTCGAAGTTGAGTCCCGAGCGGATGTGCCCGATGTGGGGTGCCGCCTGCACGGTGGCGCCACACAGGTAGATCGAGACACAACCCGGCTGGAGCGGGGCGAAGTCACGGATCTGCCGGGCGCTGGTGTCGTACAGGCGAATGGTCACCACTCCAGGGTAGTGGGCGCCGGACAGTGCCTCGCGCCCTTACCCGCAATGCCCCCGCATTCGTGCCGTCCGGGCCGGCCTCACAGCGCCCCGACCACCTTGCCCGGAGTGATCCGCACGACCACGCGCTGCGCGTCCTGGGCCGAAGCCGGATTGAAGTCCGCGTATTTCTTGCCCGTGTACTTGAGGCTCAATTCGTCGATCAGTTCCTCGCCGCCCTCCGTGGTCATCTCGGCGGTGCCGCGGATCTCGGCGTACTCGTAGGGCAGCTCGGGGTTCATGACGACGACCGTCACCCGGGGATCGCGGTCCAGGTTCTTCTTCTTGCGCCGGTCGGCGGTCGTCGAGAACAGGATCCGGTCGCCGTCCCGTTTCACCCACACCGGGGACAGCTGCGGACTGCCGTCGGGCTGGAGCGTGCCCACGACGATGAACACCGGGCCGTCGAGCAGGGACTTGAGCCGGTCGGACAGGGCGGCGGGCATGGGTACCTCCGGGGACCTCGGTCAGCGGTGACTCTGCGGGTACCCTCGCACGCCCTCAGCCCACCCGCACCACGAGCGCCGTGGCCACCGCCATCAGACCCTCCTCGCGCCCCGGGAAGCCGAGCCCGTCCGTGGTCGCGCCCGAGACGGACACGGGCGCGCCGGCCGCTTCGGAGAGGATCTTCTGCGCCTCGTCGCGGCGCTTGCCGATCTTCGGGCGGGGGCCGACGACCTGGACGGCGATGTTGCCGATGGTGAACCCGGCCTCGCGGACGATCCGGGCGGCCTCGGTGAGCAGGGTGACGCCGGAGGCGCCCGACCACTCGGGGCGTCCGGTGCCGAAGTGCTGTCCGAGGTCGCCGAGCCCGGCGGCGGAGAAGAGAGCGTTGCAGGCGGCGTGGGCGACGACGTCGGCGTCGGAGTGCCCGGCCAGGCCCGGTCCCTCGCCCTCCCACTTCAGGCCGGCGCACCACAGCTCGCGGCCTTCCTCGAAGGCGTGGATGTCGGTGCCGATGCCCACCTGCGGCAGCACGAGGCCGCCCGGCGGCAGCCGGAGACCGGATGCGTCAGAAGCCATCGTTCAGCCTCCTGCGGGCCAGGACCGCCTCGGCGAGGACCAGGTCGAGGGGGCGGGTGACCTTGAAGGCCTCCTCGTGGCCGGGGACGGTGACGACCCGCAGGCCGAGCTGTTCGACCATGCTCGCGTCGTCGGTGACGTCCTCGGTGACGGTCTCGTGGGCGCGGACCAGGGTCTGCCGGTCGAAGCCCTGGGGCGTCTGCACCGCGCGCAGCCGGGCCCGCACGGGCGTGGCGACGACCGGCTCGGGCTCGCCGGGGACGGTCGCGGGCTCGACCTCCTTGACGGTGTCGGCCAGCGGAAGCGCGGGGACCACGGCGGGCGCGCCGTCGCGTACGGCCTCGATGACCGCGTCGACGGTGTCGACGGGGACCAGCGGGCGGGCCGCGTCATGGACGAGGACGACGCCGTACTCGGGCGGCAGGGCGTCGAGGCCGAGCCGGACCGACTCCTGGCGGCTGTCCCCGCCGGGGACGACCAGGAAGTCGGTGCTCCCCCAGCTACCGCTGGGGGTACCCCCGGGCAGCGCGTGCGCGTCGAGCAGGGACTTGACCTCGCCCGCGCCGTCCGGCGGGGCGACGACGATCACCAGGGAGACATGGCGGGACGCGGCGAGGGCGCGGACCGCGTGGACCAGCATGGGCGTGCCGCTCAGCGCGCGGAGCGCCTTGGGGGCGCCCGGGCCGAGGCGTACGCCCCGGCCGGCGGCGGGAATCACGGCGGCGACGGGGATCTGCGCGGGTGAACGGCGCGAATCGTCAGACATCGGTTCCTGTCAGGTTTGTGTGCTCGACCTAGGTGGGTATGGCCTGGAGGAGTGCCGGGCGCGAAGCCTTGACCGGACCCTTCCGTGACCCTGGTCGAGCCATCTGCCCGGGCCCGGCACACCAAGTATCGGGGGGTTTCCTCCGAGGTGAACGGCAGGCGTTACGGCGGCATCCCGCCGACCGGATTCTCTCCGGGGACGAACATGCCGCAGCGCCCGGCGACAGGGTAAGTGTCATCGGGCACCGCGGCATTTTTCACTGTGCTGAGCGTACTGAGGGCAGCGGATGCCACCTGTGACGCGTCAGGAGGCGAGCACCTCGTCGAGCAGGGCCTCGGCCTTGTCCTCGTTCGTGTTCTCCGCGAGAGCGAGCTCGCTCACCAGGATCTGGCGAGCCTTGGCGAGCATGCGCTTCTCACCGGCGGACAGTCCGCGCTCACGCTCACGGCGCCACAGGTCACGCACGACTTCCGCGACCTTGATGACATCGCCGGAGGCGAGCTTTTCCAGGTTTGCCTTGTAGCGACGCGACCAGTTCGTGGGCTCCTCGGCATACGGCGCGCGCAGCACCTCGAAGACCCGGTCCAGCCCGTCCTGACCGACCACATCACGCACACCCACGAACTCAGCATTGTCCGCTGGCACACGCACCGTCAGGTCACCCTGGGCGACCTTCAGCACCAAGTAGGTCTTGTCCACGCCTTTGATCTGGCGAGTTTCGATGGCCTCGATCAGCGCGGCCCCGTGATGGGGATAGACCACGGTGTCGCCAACCTTGAACGTCATGTGACAGGTACCCCTTCCGTGGCTATCCAGGGTAACACGGATACGGCGTCTTCTGAATGGCGTTTTCGCAGGTCAGGGCATATCTCGGGGCTTGACAACAGCAACAGGAACGTGCTGCGAGGGCGCTCCCCCGGCTGAGAGGCGAGAGGTATTCGCAGGTCGGAGCGGCTCTTCGGGCGAGGCGAAACGCGTACGGTACAACCTCACCGAGCCGCCTCCAAGAGGTTGAACGTCCCGATTTGTCCACTTCCAAGTGTACGACTTCCGCTACTCCGTTCGGTGGCAGGAGTCGGCTGTGAGGCGAATCCGGAATTGATCACAGGAGCCCCGAAGGGCAGTGGATGATCAATATCCGGGGCGGCCGTGCATTCCTTCACGGAAAATTTTCGCGGCATGTTGTGAGGATGCGGACGGCGGCGTTGCGAGCGCGTTATGTGAATGGCGGACGAGCAGCTCGCCAAAGTGACTCGCGGGTCACTTGTCCGGGCCGGGGTACCCCCACCCGGTGGGAAGCCGGGCGCTTGGGGGAGGGTCGGGTGCGGCCGCGCGGGAACGGCTCGGTAACCTAAGCCCGCTGACAGACACTTAGGGCGGCTTTATCAGAGAGCCGCCCCTGCGTTCAAGGAGTTGCCGCCGCCGTGAGCAGCAGCCTTCGACGCGGCGCCCTCGCCGCGTCCGCCATCGTCTTCTCGATCGCCTCGCTCGCCGCCTGCGGCGCCGGCAACAACTCCCAGACCCTGGAGATCAAGCCGGACAACGCGGCGACCAGCGTCGGCGACATCAAGATCCAGAACGCCACGATCGTCACGCAACCCGATCTGAAGGCGTCCGGCCCGGCCGTCATCTCCGGGACCGTCTTCAACACGGGCAAGACGGACCAGACCCTGCAGTCGATCTCCGTCGCGGGCAGCAGCCAGCCCGTCAAGCTGACCGCCGCCAAGGGCCAGAGCCTGACCGTCCCGGCCCACGGCTCGCTGATCATCGGCGGCAAGGACAACGCCTCCGCAGTGATCGCCAGCGGCCGTGAGGCGGTCCTGGACGGCAACGCGCAGAAGGTGACCTTCACCTTCAGCCAGACCGGTCCGGTGAACCTGCGCGCCTTCGTGGTCCCGGCCACCAGCTACTTCACCGGCTGGGGCCCGAGCGAGGTCCCGACCGCCTCGGCCACCACCAGCGCGGCGCCGGGCGGGACCGCTTCCGGTGCGGCGCACCACAATTCCTCGAAGAACGGCGCCACCCCGTCGGCGACCGACACCGCCACCGGCAACGCCACCGACGACGCGGCCGGCAACGCCACCGGCGGCGCGACCACCGGCTCCACCCCGAGCGACTCGGCGTCGCAGTCGTCCGCGGGCCACTGAGCGGTCGTACGCCTCTCGCAGGGCAGTCGGACACACGAGGGCGGCACCCGGTACGGGTGCCGCCCTCGGTTCGTGACCGTGCGGGTCGGTTTACGGCTCGAACTTGTAGCCCAGACCGCGGACCGTCACCAGGTAGCGCGGCGCCCCCGGGTCCGGCTCGATCTTGGCGCGCAGACGCTTGACGTGGACGTCGAGGGTCTTGGTGTCGCCCACGTAGTCGGCGCCCCAGACCCGGTCGATGAGCTGCATACGGGTCAGGACGCGGCCGGCGTTGCGCAGCAGCATCTCCAGCAGGTCGAACTCCTTCAGCGGGAGGTCGACCTTCGAACCCGACACCGTCACCACGTGGCGGTCCACGTCCATGCGGACCGGGCCCGCCTCCAGCGCGGCCGGGGTGACCTCCTCCGGCTCGCCGCGGCGGCGCAGGACGGCCCGGATACGGGCCACCAGCTCACGGGAGGAGAAGGGCTTGGTGACGTAGTCGTCGGCTCCTATTTCGAGACCGACGACCTTGTCGATCTCACTGTCCTTGGCCGTCACCATGATCACGGGAACGTTGGAGCGGCCGCGCAGCTGACGGCACACCTCCGTGCCGGGCAGCCCCGGCAGCATCAGGTCGAGGAGGACGAGGTCGGCGCCGTTGCGCTCGAACTCGTCGAGTCCGTCGGGGCCGGTGGCCGCGACGGCGACCTCGAAGCCCTCCTTGCGGAGCATGTACGACAGGGCGTCGGAGAAGGACTCCTCGTCCTCGACGACGAGCACTCGGGTCACGGAAGGACCTCCGGGGCGGGAAGCGTTTCGTACGCGGTTTGGTCGGGGGATACGCCGGAACCGGGGGATCCGGAAGTTGAGTGTGCGGCCTGACCGGCCTCGTCGTCGAGGTCGGGGTGCTGTTGCGCGCGGTCGCGGGCCACACCCGCCTCCGGCAGCCTGAGGGTGAAGGTGGAGCCCTGGTTCTCGGCGCTCCAGACCGTGACTTCCCCGCCGTGCGAGGCGACCACGTGCTTGACGATCGCGAGACCCAGACCGGTGCCTCCGGTGGCCCGGGAGCGGGCCGGGTCGACGCGGTAGAAGCGCTCGAAGATGCGCTCCTTGTCCCGGTCCGAGATGCCGATGCCCTGGTCCGTGACGGCCAGCTCGATCATGTCGCCGCCGGAGGCGTTGATCCGGCGGGCGGCTATGCCGACACGGGTGCGGGCCGGGGAGTAGTTCACGGCGTTCTCGACCAGATTGCCGAGAGCGGCGGCGAGCTGCCCGCGGTTGCCCCAGACGTGCAGGTCGGCGGTGCCGCCGGCGGCCATGGTGATCTGCTTGGTGCCGGCCTGGTGCCGACAGCGGTCGATCGCCTCGGCGACCAGCTCGTCCACCCGGACGGGCTCGGCGTCCTCCAGCGGATCGTCGTTCTGCACCCGCGAGAGGTCGATCAGCTCCTGCACCAGGTTGGTCAGCCGGGTCGCCTCGATCTGCATCCGGCCCGCGAAGCGCTGTACCGCCTCGGGGTCGTCGGAGGCGTCCATGACGGCCTCGGAGAGCAGGGAGAGCGCGCCGACGGGAGTCTTCAGCTCATGGCTCACGTTGGCCACGAAGTCACGTCGTACGGCCTCGATCCGGCGGGCTTCGGTGAGGTCCTCGACCAGCAGCAGGACCAGGCGGGAACCGAGGGGGGCCACGCGCGCGGAGACGGCGAGGGCCTCGCCCCGTCCGGTGCCGCGCCTGGGCAGGTCCAGTTCGACCTGGCGTATCTCCCCGTCCCGTCTGGTGTCCCGGGCCATCTGGAGCATCGGCTCCACGGCGAGCTTGCCGCCGCGGACCAGCCCGAGGGCGTAGGCGGCGGAGCTGGCCTTGACGACGGCGTCGGCCTCGTCGAGGACGACGGCCGAGGAGCGGAGCACGGAGAGAACCGTGTCCACTCCGGGCGGGAGTACGGGATCGGTGTGCAAAGAAGTCCTGGTCGGTCGCTTCTGGTCGCGTTCGCTCCAGCGAAACGCCAGCATGGCGATGACACCGGTGAGTACCCCGGCGATCGCTGCCGCTGCGGCGACCGCCGCGTTCACGTCCATGCCTCCAGGTTAAGCAGGGCGTACGACAAGACCACAGCCGTCGAGGTGCGACCTCGGACACTCGTCGCCCAGAGTTCACCTTGGAGCCAGTAGTGGTTCATTTGGGGTGGCAGAAACGGACGCGTGCGAGTCAGAACGTGGGAGCGTGGGGTTCGCACCGCTGGTTGCGCCACGGGGCGCGTGGTGTCACAGCCCCTGGAACCCCCGAAGCACACGTACGAGAGGGAACCCTGATGCGGGACGCGTACCACGAGGAACTGGACTCGATCGGCGACGGTCTGGTGGAGATGGCCCGGCTGGTCGGGTCGGCGATCGGGCGCGCCACGACCGCCATCCTCGACTCCGATCTGAAGCTGGCCGAGAGCGTGATCGAGGCGGACCAGAAGGTCGACGAGCTCCAGCACGACCTGGAGGCTCGGGCGATAGCCCTGCTCGCCCGCCAGCAGCCGGTGGCGACGGACCTCCGTATCGTCGTCACGTCGCTGCGCATGTCCGCCGACCTGGAGCGCTCCGGCGACCTCGCCCAGCATGTGGCGAAGCTTGCCCGGCTGCGCTTCCCGAACCGTGCGGTCCCGCACGACCTGCACGCCACCATCCTGGAGATGGGTCAGCTCGCGCAGCGCCTGATGGCGAAGGCGGCCGAGGTGATCGTGACGAAGGACGTCGACCTCGCCCTCCAGCTGGAGCACGACGACGACGCGATGGACCTGCTGCATCGCACCCTCTTCCAGCACCTGATCGACGAGCGCTGGAAGCACGGCATCGAGACGGCCGTCGACGTGACCCTGCTGGGCCGCTACTACGAGCGGTACGCCGACCACGCGGTGGCCGTCGCCAAGCGTGTCGTCTTCCTGGTGACGGGTGAGCACGCGGACGAGCTGCAGCAGGACATCCAGCCCGTCACCGGGGTCGACGGCGCCTGACCCGGCAGCGGGCCCCAGGGGGCTCGAAAGCCGTGGGGCGGGGCGCGTGGGCGCCTCTGTGCGCCGTTGATGCGCCCAGAGAAACGGGCATGCAATGGGCGAGGGCACCAGGCCCCCGTGTCGAGGAGGGACCCATGGCCGAATCCCCCAGCACCAAGCCCGACCCCACTCAGGAGCGCGAGACCGACCAGCCCGCCGAGGTCAGGAGCCTGCCGCTCGTCGCCGCGTGCGGCTGCGGTTCCGGCTGCGGTTGCGGTTGCCAGCAGGGCGCTCCCTGCCAGTGTGGCTGACGGCGTACGACCTGTGAGGGGCCCCGGTGAGCACCGGGGCCCCTTGCTGTACGACCGGCCGGCCCGGTCAGGACTCGCGGCACCGCGGCACCGGTTCAAGACCGCCCGCCGCCGCCCTGCCCCTACTCGTCTGCGTCCCCTTCTCCGCTCTCCCCGCCTCTGCTCTCGCCGCAGCGGACGTCCGGCTCCGGCCGGAAGCGGAGTCTGCGGGCCAGGACCTTCCGGGCGATCTGGCTGATGGTGCGGCCCTCGGCGAAGGCGCGGGCGCGCATCCGGTCCAGGGCCTGCTCGGGATCCGCGTCGAGCTGCACCATGACCATGCCCACCGCCCGGTGGACCTCGGTGTGGCCGGCTCCCGAGGCCCCCACCCAGGACGCCACCTCGTCCACGGCTCCCTCTTCGGTGCCGGCGCACGTGGACCGGAGATCCAACAGCGCGCACGTGACGGCGTCCCGCACCCACAGCGCGATCCGCAGATCCGGCTCGGACAGCCCGCCGACGCGGTCGCAGTACAGGTCGAGGGTGCCGATGACGGCGTCGCTGACGCCCAGGGGCAGCGAGAACACCGCGGACACGCCGAGCCCGACGGCTTCGTGCGCGAAGATCGGCCAGCGGCAGGCGTCCCGCCGACCGGCGAGATCGGCGGCGAGGACCGGGGCGCCCCGGTCGAGAGCGGTCTGACCGGGTCCGTCGCCCACCGTGTACTGCAATTCGGCGAGCCGTGCGGCGACGCGGTCAGTGGCGCACCAGGTCATCTGGACCCCGCGCCCGCCCGAGATCGACACGGAGGCACCGGTGACCGGCAGCAGCCGTACGCCCTCCTCGCACAGCGCATCGGGAATCCGCCGCGGATCCCCGGCCGCCCGGGCGGCAGCGACCAGCACCTCGCCGACCCGCAACCGCCCCTCCGCCTCGGGCGGCCCACCACCACCGGCCGACTGCGCGGACTGCTTGGACTGCAAGGTCATCACCCCTGTCATGACGTGTGGTGATCCCGATCGGCACCTGCCGGGTTCCCCTATTGCGGGAAGTACCACGCGCGAAGCCACGAACGAACCGGGGCGGGGACCCGCTGTACCGGCGGCATCCGGTGCCCTAGAAGGGCCGGCCTGATCCTCTGGCGCAGCAAGGTCCTGGTTGAATCAAGCACCCGTCGTGATCCTCGACGACATGCCGGAAGACGCGGCCGAGATCACGGTCGGCGCCAGCCGCGATGTCGGAGCGCGGGTGGAGGTGAGGCAGCAGCCGGAACCGCGCTTCCCCGGTCCTGTCGTCTGACGGACCGCTCCTGCGGCCGGGTGGTTGTCGTTGGCCATTTCCTGATGACACGCCAGAGCCTCGCCGGCCTGTGCCTGCTGCGCACAGCGAAGCGGCAATTGACAGATGCGGGGCCGACGACGAATCGACCCACCTGCGTGCGGCGTCGCGGAGTCTGGCGGCGTGGGTTGCGTGTGCAGGGATGGAGTGGAGGAGGGACCCGCTGGAACAACTGCAGTGCCGTGCGGCCCCCATCGAGCCGCCCGGCCGCTCCTCGCCAACGCTTCACGGGGAAGACCATCTCTCGTACGGCCGGGGCGAGTTACGACTCGGCCATGTCGGTGAAGAACCCGGTCGCGGAGGCGGCGGGTCGGCCGGCGAGGACGCGCACCGCGCTGCATCGGGCAGGTGCCGGAGGGCCGGCGGCGCGCGGCTGCCGCGCCAGACGGGCACCTGCCGGAACTGGCGGCGCTGGTGAACTCAAGGAGCAGGCAGGGCAGGCAGGACCTGACCGGGCAGGGTCTCCTGGTCCGTCCCCCGCATCGGATAGCGATCAGAGGAGCCGGATGGCAGTCTGAGAGGTGGATCCAAGTTTCGGGGAGCCCCTCACACCGATCGACACCGCTGTTCGTGATCGCGGGAGGTGGAACTTCCATGAGAAACCGGGCCTCACTCACCGGAACCGCAGTGGGCCTGGTGGTGGCCGGAGCCCTGTCGACGACACTCGTACCGTTCACCGCGTCGCCGGCCTGGGCCCAGGAGTGCGTAGCCTCCGCTCGCACTCCGAGCCACAGCCATTCCCATCGTGCCGACCGCCGCAACCGTGAGGTGAGGGATGCGGTCATGTGCCTCATCAACGCCCAGCGCGCGCAACGCGGTCTTGCAGCACTGACCTACAACCAGAACCTGACGACAGCGGCTCACCAGCACGCCTCCGCGGCCGTGCAGCAGAAGTGGTGGGGACCGGGCAAGGACTCGCACACCAACCCGCAGACGGGCTCGACACCGCAGAGCCGTATCCCGGGAGCCGGCTACTGCCCGAACCCCGTGTCCTGGCGGGTCGCCGAGATCACCAACACCGGCTGGGGCGGCAGGGGTACGCCGAACGCCGCCGTCGACTGGTGGATGAACTCACCGCCCCACCGGGCGAACATCCTCGACCCCGGACTGCGTGAGATCGGGCGCTGGGCTGAGGCCGGTGCGGCCGACCCGGCCGGAACAGGCGCGAGCGGAGCCGGAACGTACGTCGTCACCTTCGGCAGCTGCCAGCAGTGACGCACCGGCAAACCCGGGCCTCAGCAGTGTCCTTCGGCGCCGGCCCGAGCCGTGCCTCGGCCGCTCACGTGGACAGCGTTGGCCGCCAGGGACCGGTCGAGACTTGAGCGACGGGCGGCCACTGCGCAGTGGGATTGCTGCTCGGGTCAGAGACAAGTCCGGGGCAAGAACGGGTGGACGACGCTCTGTTCGGCGAGGTGCCGCTCAGGCTGCGGCGAGGGCCCGAGTCGGCGGCAGCGGTCGCTCGAGGGGTTGCAGCGCCGGGCCACCACCTGTGACTGGTGGTGCGCCCGCGCTCGCAATGGCTTTGCCGGTCGCTCAAGGAGCGAACCACGCGATGCACGCGGCATTGATCGGTCATCCCTCAGGGTGCCCACTCTTCGGGCACGCAGCGGCAGCGGCAGCGGCAGCGGCAGCGGCAGCGGCAGCGGCAGCGGCAGCGGCAGCGGCAGCGGCAGCGGCAGCGGCAGCGGCAGCGGCAGCG